>DASWUY010000149.1:0-11981 GCA_036401435.1 Acidobacteriaceae bacterium
CGTCAAATGCCCCCCACTATTCGGCAGCACCACCTTCGGCATGTGGCAGGTCGTGCAATTTGACTTCGCCACCGGACACGCCTTCGCCGGCCCGCCCCCCTGCGCCTTCCCCGGCCCACCGCCCGCGACTTCGCCCTGCACACCCGCCAGAGCCGCGTTCACCCGGTGAGCCGCACCCCCCTCCGCCACGTGCGCATCCACCGTGTGGCAGGCCAGGCACTTCCCGTCGTAGTAGGCCGCATCCCGCACCACGTCTTCGTGCGGATTGTGGCACGCCGTACACCCGATCCGCGCGTCTGCCCCGTTGTAGCACGCGCTGTTCGCCAGCCGGTACGGCTGGAACCGCACGTTCATCTCCCCCCGCCAGCGGCTCCGCACCACCATGTCCCAGGTCCGGTGGCACTTCCCACAAAAGTTCGACATGTCCTCCGACGTCATCTTCCCCAGCGACGGCGGCGTCGACTCAAAGTGCCCATTCGACGCATCCAGCAGGTGCGCCGCCGCGCGCAAGTGACAGTGCTCGCACGTCACGCCCGGCTGCAGCGTCTTCAGGTCCGGCATCCCGCCCAGGGACGCAGTAGCCAGCACCGCCGGGTTGCTCATCAACTCGCGGAAGTCCGTCCCCTGCCCCCTCACCTCCGAGCGCACCGGCAGTGGGCGCTGCCCCGGGCTCGCCGCCGTGGCCGCCAGCGGCGCCGCCGCGGCATGGTCCTGCCGCGGTAGGTTGGTCGCGCCGCCCGGCCCCGCCACGCCTGTTTCGGCCCCCGGCCCCGCTCTTCCCGCCGGACTCGTCCCCAGGCTGTTCGTCGCGTGGCACCCAAAGCAGGTCTTCACGTCCATCGTCGTCAGCTCTCGGCCCAGCGCCTGCTCCACCGTCGTCGGGTGGATGCGGTCATCCCCCGTCGTGATCGCAAGCCCTTTCACATCCACGTAGTAGCTCACCAGGCTCTCGTACATCTTCCCGTTCAGCGCCAGCATCCAGGTCTGGTTGTTCGCGCCAAAGCTCCACAGGACCGGCACCGAGATCGTCCTCTGCCCATCCGTCACCGAGTAGGTGCTCTCCCCATTCCGCGTCCGCACCGTGTAGGTGTAGGCCCCGCTCGTAAGCGTCAGCTCCGGGTGCGCGCTCAGCGCCTGGTTGGCATTCGGCGGAATCAGCGCCCGTCCCATCCCCGACCGCGGCTGCGGATCGGCAAACGGCGCATGGCAGCTCGCGCAGGTCGGCGCCGGCCCGTCCTCGTCCTGCGAGGACGTCTGGCGCCCCTTGTGCACCGGCGCCCGCATCCCCTGCTCCGCCCGCCCTACCACGCAGCACAGCAGCAGCCAGCACGCCACCCACCCCACGCGCACCCCCGCCCGCGCACGCGCCACTCTACGGCCTCGCAGCATGGTCCTCGGTCAGCTGCAGGCACAGCAGCCGCTCCCGCCGCGCCTCGTCAGGGTGGTTCGTGGTCGAGTAGGCCCGGGCCAGCGCCAGATGCGTCTCCAGGTTGTCCGGCTCCAGCTTGCGCGCCATCTCCAGGTGCTGGGTCCCGGCCGCACTCGCTCCCGTCTCCAGCAGCGCCCGCCCCAGCACCAGCTGCCCCAGGGGCAGCGTCGCATCGGCAGAGACCGCGTCGCTCGCCGGCCCCAGCGCCGCCTGCGGGTCTCCCCGCATCAGGGCCGCCCAGGCCACCATCGCGTGCGCCGGGGCTGACGCGTGACTCGCCGGACGATCGACCGCAAGCTCCTGCTCGAACTGCGCCACCGCCGCCTCCGGCTCCGCGGCGAACAGCAGGTACCCGTACAGATAGTGCGCCTCCGGCTCCGTCGGGTACCGCGCGAAAAACGCCGCGAACGCCTCCGCGCCCGGCGAGGCACCGGCCCCCGCAGCCGCCGGCGGCGCAGACACCACCTGCAGCGCCGCCTCGCCCGCGGCCAGCGCCACCTCCTGCCGCTCCGCCGGCAACTCCTCGGGCAGCGCTGCGATCCGCAGCCCCGCCATCCCCAGCCCCAGCGTCACCGCCGGCGTGTTCACCCCTTCGTGCGCCAGCAGCAGGTAGCTCTGCATCGCCCGCTCAAACTTGCCCGCCCGCGTCAACAGCAGCCCTTGATGCGTCCGCAGGATCTGCTCGTTGCGCGGCTGGTTCGCCGCCCCCAGCGCGATCGCCTGGTCGATGTCCGCCAGCGATGCCTCGTAGTCCCGGGTCTCAAACTCACACAGCCCCCGCAGCGCCATCGCGGGCCCCGCCGGCGGCTTCAGGTCGATAAAGTGGCTCAGCGCGCTGCGCGCCCCCGCATAATCGTCCGCGGCGTAGGAAAGGAAACCGAGAAACCACCACGCATCCGCGTATTGCGGATCCACCTGCGTCGCCTGCCGATAGAGCGCAATCGCCCGCGGCACATCGTTTGACTCGCGTGCGGCGCTCGCCTGCTCCATCAGCCGCTCGGTCGCCGAAGCTCCCGCTGCACCCGCCGCCGGCTGCTGCGCGCTCGCTCCTGCCCCGCCCGCCAGCGCCAGCCATACCACCAGCATGGGAACGCAACCACGACGCCGAGCAAGGCGTTGCGTCGCAGCTTCCGGCTTGGCAAACTTGTTTTGCATGCAGGGTCCGTCCGCCGCCCGAAGAGACGTGGGCCAGGCTGCGAGATTAGACTCTCAGCACGACGGAAAAGGGTGGAAACAGCTAATGCTAGCACGCATGAAGTGCGTCTTTGCTGCCCTGCGGCGCCCCACGCACCACCGGTTTTCGCCCCATCAGGCGCCGTCCCAGCCTCTCTCCAGACAGAGAACCCCAACCGCCCCGCGCCTGCCCTGGCTCCTGCTCCTCGCCGTTCCGCTCGCTGCGCCCGCCCAGTCTCAGCCACAGCACTTCACTGACCCTCTCCCCCTGCTCGCCGCCGTCGCCCAGACCTACGCCGCCGGAGCCGACACCTTCGACCTCGCCTCCACCTCCGAGATGGTCCGCAACGGCGAGCTCGAGCATGACTGGCAAAAGGTCTATCGCCACGCCATCAAGGGGCCCGGCAAACAGTACCGCATTGAAACCCGGTCCGCCCCGGGTTCCTTCGTCCAGGTGTCCGATGGCACAAGCGAGTGGGTGTACCTGGTCGAGGCCAACGTGTACCTGCGGCGGCCCCTCCCGCAGAACTGGCCACAGTTCCAAAGGGTCATGAACGGCGGCAGCCAGGAGGTGCAACAGGCCTGGCAGATGCGCACCTGGCTTGAGGCCACCGTCACCCACTTCCGCCATGCCACCCTGCTGCCCCCCGAAACGCTGACCATCGAGGGCCGCAGCTACCCCTGCTACGTCGTGCACGTCACCAGCGACGACAGCACCCTGCGCCCGCAAAAGGACTATCACTACGACCGCACCCTCTGGATCGACACCCGGGACCTGGTGCTGCGCAAGCAGGTCGAGCACACAGACACCGCCCTGCTCCTCACCGCCACCATCCACATCCCCGCCCACCACGATGTCACCACCCTCTACCCGCTGGCAGACTTCCACCCCTTGACCACGCCCAAAACCTTCACCTTCGTGCCGCCCGCTGGCTCCACCCAGGTGGTTAGCATGGAGCCGGAATGGGCCACGCCTCCCGCCGCCCCTTCCGCCCAGAAGCTGGGCACAATGGCGCCTGAGGTCTCCCTGCTCTCGGCCGATGGCGCCAGGGTCGCACTCTCCTCCTATCGCGGCAGGCCCGTGCTGCTCGATGTGTGGGCCACTTGGTGCGGTGCCTGCCTGGTCTCCATGCCCGCACTCGCACGCCTGCACGACTTGGCGGCCACCCTGCCCCTCGCCATCCTCACCGTCGACGAGGATGAGATCCCCTCCGACGCCACCGCCTACCTCGCCCGCCACGGCTATCGCTGGACCAACGTCCACGACCCCGAGGGCACCCTCCTCAAGGCCTTCGCCAGCCGGGGCATCCCCCTCACCGTCCTCCTTGATGCCCAGGGCAAAATCGCCTACTACGACTTCGCCGGTGACGAGGCAGCCGTGCGCCAGGCCATCGCCTCCCTCGGCCCGCCCTACCGTGCCGCCCTCGGCCCCTGAGTGTCGCTGAGACACACCTGGCAAAATCCTTCCTGACGCAGCCATGTATGATGTGCGTCGCAATCCGGATCTGACCCCGTCGATGCCCGGCAGGCGCAACGCTCGCGAAGATGGAGGCGACCTTCGGGCCAGTCAGATCGGGGGACTATGGTGGTGCAGAAGGGTTTCATCGCTTCCTGACGGAGGAGCTCAGCCCGCTTATCGTCCAATCCTTCGGCGCCAACCCTGGAAACCAGTCCCCGATGGGGTATTCCTTCGGCGGGCTCTACGCGTTGCATGTGCTCTTCGAGCATCCGGACTCCTACCGGAGCTACGTCATTGGCAGCCCATCCATCTGATGGAACGACAGGGGAGTGCTGAAGGGTGAATCCGCCTTCACCGCTCTCGTCAGAGCCGGCAAGGTCGCACCACACATCCTCATCACCTCGGGCGAGTGGGAACAATCCGAAGGCTGTCCCACCCTTCACAGCCCCGGGCGCCAGGAAGCGCTGGCCCATATGCGAGAAGATCGCATGGTGGACAATGCCCGCTACCTGGCAACTCGCCTGAAGTCGCTCAAGGGCAGCAGCAGCTACGAGGTCCGCTACACCCTGTTCCCAGAGGAGACGCATGTCTCCGGGATGGCTGCCGCGACGAGCCGGGGCGTGACCTTCGTCGCCGCTCCCGTACTCGAAAAGGCCACCGCGGCCCACTAAGCATTTCCAAAACTGTAAACGCCCCTCTTCCCGCGCCGCAAACACCAGGGTGCCGCCCACGTCTGAATAGACTGGCCTGCCGCGCTGCTCTTCTGTTCTCATCAGGGTGTCCAGCCATGAAACTCCTCTTCCGCTCTATCACGTCCCTCGCGCTCCCGCTGCTCTTCGCCCCGCTCTCGCTCGCCCAGGCCGCCCCCATCCACTTCGACTGGAAGAAGATCGACTTCCGCCTGGAGAGTGACCAGAGCCCCGGCCGCAACGCTCCCGAAGCCATGCTCGGCGGCGTCGCCGTCTTTGACTACGACGGCGACGGCAAGCCCGACCTCTTCTTCACCAACGGCGCCGAGATCGCCACCCTCCGCAAGAGCTCGCCCCGCTACCGCAATCGCCTCTTTCACAACGAAGGCAACGGCGTCTTCACCGACGTCACCGCCCGCTCTGGCCTTGAAGGCGGGGGCTACGACATCGGCGTCGCTGTCGCAGACTACGACAATGACGGCCACCCCGACCTCTTCGTCGCCGGCGTCCACGGCAACCGCCTCTACCACAACAACGGCAATGGCACCTTCACCGATGTCACTGCCGGCTCCGGCCTCGACCACCCCATCGACCCCGAATACGGCCCGCTCTGGTCAGTCGCCGCCGTCTGGGTCGACGTCAACAATGACGGCCTCCTCGACCTCTTCGTCGTCAACTACCTCCAGTGGACCTACTCCGACAAGCCGCTCTGCACCTTCCGCGGCGTCGCCGACTACTGCCATCCCCGCTACTACAAGGGCCTCCCCAACCAGCTCTTCCTCAACAAGGGCAACGGTCACTTCGAAGACGTCTCGAAGGAGTGGGGCGTGCGCGAGCATATTGGCAAGGGCATGGGCGTAGGCATGGCTGACTACGACCTCGATGGCCGCCCGGACCTCTTCGTCCCCAACGACGCCAGCTACAACTCGCTCTTCCACAACACCGGCAAGAAGTTCGAAGAGCTGGCCTTTGAGGCCGGCGTAGCCCTCCCCGAGGATGGCAACTTCGTCTCCGGCATGGGCCTCGACTTCCGGGACTTCAACAACGATGGCTACCCTGACATCGCGTTCGTGGCCCTCAACAACCAGACCTTCCCCCTCTTCGCCAACACCGGGAAAAGTACCTTCCGCGAGGTGACCACCGAGACCGGCATGCGCACCCTCACCGCCCAGATGTCAGGCTTCGGCGCCGCCCTCTACGACTTCGACAACGATGGCTGGAAAGACCTCTTCGTAAGCCGCGGCCATGTCGAGTCGCAGCCCCTCCCGGGCACCGACATCGACCAGTACAACACCGTCTTTCGCAATCCCGGCCCTACGGGCAAGTGGACCTCGCTGACCGAAGAGGCCGGCTTCAAGGCCGGGCCCCCCGGCCGCCATCGCGGCTGCGCCTTTGGCGACTTCGACGGCGATGGCCGCGTTGATATCGTTACCACTGCCATCGACGCCGACGCCGCCCTCTGGATGAACCGCAGCCCCGGCTCCGGCCACTGGCTCGAGGTCCAGCTCCAGGGCGTCAAGAGCAATCGCGACGGCATCGGCGCCCGCATCAAGGTCGTCTCCGCCACCCTCTCGCAGTGGAACCACATGACCACCAGCGTCGGCTACGCCTCGTCAAGCGATGGCCCCGTGCACTTCGGCCTCGGCCCCGACCGCGTCGCCGACCTGGTCGAGATCCACTGGCCCTCCGGCATCGTCCAGACCCTGCAACACGTCCAGGCCGATCGCATCCTCAAGGTCGTCGAGCCCGCTAAGTAGTTCCCCGCCGTGCCGCTCAACCGGCCCTGCCGAGGCCCATCCAGGCGCGTCCCGGGCCCGCCCGCTGCGCACCCAGCCCGCCACCGCTAAGGCCGCGTCGGCCCATTTGCCTGCTGGGTCGCTGTCAGCCGGTCCACAATCGCGCGCTGCTGGGCCCCCTGCTCCGGCTTGTGCAGCCGGTAGTACAGCGTGGCCAGCTGCACGTGCGGGTCCAGCCAGTCAGGCTCCGCGGCCGTCACCTTCTCGAGCTCCGCAGCCGCCCCCGCCGCGTCCCCGGCGGTGCTCTTCAGCATCGCGCCCTCGTACCGCGCCATCGACGACGCAGGATCGAGAGCGATCGCCTTATTCAGGTACACCGCCGCCTCATCCAGCTTGCGAGCCTTCAACAGGGTTGTTCCCAGGTACAGGTTGGCGTTGAAGTCGCCCGGGTTCTGCTTCAGCGCTTCCCTGAACGCAGGCTCCGCCTCCTGGTTCGCGCCCGTCCGATCCCGCGCCACTCCCACCAGGCTCCACAGCCCCGGCAGCTTCGCGTCCATCAGCAGCGCCTGCTCCAGGTCAAAGCGCGCCCGCTCATACTCGTTCAGCTCCAGCAGCGTTGATCCGGCGAGCATGTAGGCGTCCGCGCTGTGCCCCAACTCCGCCACCTTCTCCACCACCGCTGCCCCATCCCTCCTCTGCCCGCTGCGGATCAGAGCCGACCCATACACAAAGTCAAAGTCCAGATCCTGCTGGTTCGCCGCCGCCATCGGCGCCATCATCGCGACCGCCGCCCCCGGGTCCCCGAGCCTGCTCTGCGCATCCCCCAGCAGTGTCGCAATCCGCGCATCCCCGGGTGCTGCCAGGTGCAGCGGCAGCAGCTGCGCCCGAGCCGCCGCCAGGTCCCCCTTCTTGTGGAACGCCAGCGCCAGGTTCAGCTGCACATTCCGTCGCAGGTCCTCCGGAGTCGCGGCCGGCATCGCCGCCAGCGCAGCGCGGTACTGCTCGATCGCCCCATCGAACTCGCCTGAGTGGGCCAGCGCTGCCCCAAGATTGACGCGCCCTTCAATCGAGTTCGGCCGCGCCGCCAGCAGTTCCCGGTACTCCCGGATCGCTGCCGGATAGTCGCCACGGGTCTGCGCCGCCACCGCCCGCGCCAGCAGAGCGTCAGGGTCCGGCTTCTGCCCCCGCAGCGCACACGGAAGCAGCGCCAGGGCGAGAACCGCACAGATGGATCGGCGAACAAGCATCACTGTTGTCAGAATAAACGGCGACTCCCCGCGCCCACCAGGCCAACCCTTTCTCACATCGGCAACCCCTACCGTAGACCACCCCGCCAGCCCGCCTTCACTCACACTCCCCGGCAGCAGTCGGCCGGGACGAGCAACCCCAAAGCTCCCTCCTTCCAAACGCAACCACGCTGTCTCTGCCCGGCTCTTCGCGCCCCAAAAAAGAAGAAGGGCGGCCCAGGGGCCACCCTTCTTCGGTTAGTTACTGCGTCCGTTTAGAAGTAGTACTTCGCCGATAGCGTCACCTGCCGTTGGCCGGTCGTAAAGGCTGGCTTGCCTGTAGTGGTCGTGTTGGTGTTCACCGGCGACAGCGACTGGACCTGAAGCCCGGTTGCTGTGCCGTTGCTGCCGATGGTGAAGCACCCGGCGCAGGTGGCAGGAGTGTTCTGGACGAAGCTCAGCGTGATGTCGCTGTTGTTCGCCAGTCCGTACTGCCGCAGCGGATGGTTGAGGAAGTTGGTGGCCGACCCGCGGATCGACAGCTTCTGGTTCTCGGTGATCTTGAAGTTCTTGTAGATGCCGAGATCGCTGTCAAAGTAAGCCGGGTTCCGCATGTAAGGCATCTGCAGCGGTCCCTGCTGACCATAGGCTGGAGTGGTGAAGCAATTCGGGTTGAACTGCTGGCCGGAGCGAAGCCCCTTGAGCGGATCGCAGCTGAGCGCCGGGATCAGGTCGTTGTAGGCATTCGAGCCAAACCAGGTGGACGGGCTGACGCTGACTGCCTTCAATCCGTTCGGCAGCGTGATGCTGTTGTCCGGCAGGTTCGGGTGGCCCACCGTAGGCACCGTCAGGTTCCCCGGGTAGGTCGCGTTGAAGGTCTGCGCCTGGTTGATCTGCAGCGGCGCGCCACTCTGCCAGGCCGTGTAGCCAGACAGCTGCCATCCGTTCACCACACCCTCCAGAATCCGCTCGTTGTGAATCGGCTTGGGCAGATTCCACGAGTAGGTCAGGTTCACGATGTGGGTGTGATCATAGGCCAGCAGACCATAGTCGTTGACGATGTTGAACGGATCGGCGCCCGTACCGTTGCCGGCACCGTTGCTCGACACACCGTCGCGGCTGCCCAATACCTTCGAGAAGGTGTAGTTGGTCACGAAGGTGACGGGACCAGACTGCTTCTGGAAGGAGAACTGCGCCGAGTTGTAGTGTGAGTACCCGGCGTGCGTCACCAGGTAGACGTTCTGGTAGTTCGTTAGCGGACGATAGTCATTCGCCGTGAAGTTGGTGGGATAGGCCGTCGGGTTGGTCAGGCACAGCAGCGGCTGATTGAGCCCAGTGCTGCCGCAGCCAGGCGCACCCGGCGACTGCAGGTTTCCGCTCTTAGGGTCGGGCCTGAAGAAGGCGCCTGGAGCGACATTGTTGAGGTTACCCAGGTTGCTGTTTGAGCCGTCGAGGTATTCATCGCCGCTGCGGTTGCCCACGTAGGAGACCTCGAAAACCGAGCGCCACGGCAGGGCCTGCGAGATGGTTGCGTTATAGTCGGTCGTATACGGCGTCCGGCTATCGTTCTTCTGCATCGCGTACACGTTCGAGGTAGCGCCGTTCTGCGAGACGCTGCTGGGCGGCGTAAAGGCGCCGATCCCTGCATACCCGTTGAACGCGTTGGGCGTGCTGTAGTTGAAGGAGCCCAGAGGCCCGGTTCCCGCTCCACCTACCTGCGTGGAAGCCTGGTAGCGGAAGAGCGCGATGCCGCCCCGGAAGACCGTCTTGCCCGTGCCGAACAGGTCATAGGCAAAGCCGACGCGCGGATCCATCGAAAGGAACGGCGACTTCCAGCCCGAGTTCGGGATAGAAGAGTCGATTGCGTGCCACTCCAGCCCGGTGTTCGCCGGAGCCGCACTGGTGTTGTTGTACACCGAGCCGTCAAATACCTCGAAGCCCGGGGGCAAGCCGTACCACTGGCCCATGTGATCGGCACGTAGACCCAGGTTGATCGTCAGCTGGCGCGTTGCCTTCCATGAGTCCTGGCCGTAAATCGACCACTGGTGATACTTGATGTCCTCAATTGGTGTCGAGCTCTGCTGGGAATAGGAGCCAATGCGCCCCAGTTCGAGATCCGCCACCACATTGCCGGTGCTGTTTGAGCCGCCGCCAATGTTATAGGTGCCGTTGCCCGCAGCAGTGCTGCCCTGCGAGTTTTCCGTCGTATCCCAGTACGCGCCTACCTTCAGCGCGTGATCGCCCACCACCTTGGTGAAATTGTCGTACACAGCCGGCGCAGTCTTGATACCTTCAAAGCTGCCGCTGGTCAGATCGAACTGGCTGATGTTGGCCAGTGAGCCGCCCCACGGACCTGAGAAGTTCGGCATCTGCTTCTCGGTGCTGCCGAAGAGGCCATTCACGTTGAAACCGAGCTTGGTGCGGTCCACTACAGACGGATTGGCCAGCGTGTAGGGGTTCTGGAACCGGATCCGGGTGAAGACGAACTCGTTCGTGGTCGTCGCACTGAACACGTGCGTCGCGTTGATCATGATCAGCTTCGAGGTGGTGGCCGAAGCGGCAGGCGTCGGATAAGGCAGGGTCCATGGTGGAGACCACCAGATGGAGATAGGCGCCAGGTCGTTCTCCTTCTGGAAGGAGTAGGAGCCTGTCACCTTGGTATTGTCACCCAGCGAGTAATCCAGCTTGCCCGTTGCCTCATAGCGGTTCTGCGGGGAGGTATTTGCATACCGGTAGTTGTTGTAGCCGTTGGCCGCCGAAGGGGTCTCGTTCGGGCCGGGATAAAGGCCCAGAACACCGCTGCGGACAGGGCCGGTGGCCGCGCCGCTGTTGCAACCGTTGCAGATGTTTGGATCAAAGTCCGAGATCGGCACCTTGGTGGCTGTGGCTCCCGGGGCAAGGTTGTTGGTCGGCTCGTTGTAGAAGTTCGGCCAGGCGGCGATGGCTGCCGCGGGGATCGCGCTGTTGTCGAAGTTGCCGGAGAGCTGGGCATCCGTCGGCACGTTGAAGTTCAAAATGCTGCCCGCGGGCTGCTGCTTCATGTACTCGTAGCCGGCCCAGAAGAAGAGCGACTTCCGGTTCCGGTTGAACTTGATGAAGGGCAGGATGACCGGGCCACCCACGTTGCCGCCGATGTAGTAGTAGCTCTGTGCCGCGTTGTTGCCGCCCTGGGCCTTGGTAAAGGAGTTCACCGAGTCCAGCACCGCATTGTGCGTGTACAGGTAGGCTTCGCCGTGGAAGGATGAGCCGCCCGACTTCGAGAAGGCCTGGAAAATCGTCGGGCCCTTCGCATACTCGGCGCCGTAGGAAGAGGTCAGCACCTTGACGCTCGCGACCATGTCCTGGTTGATGTTCGCAATCTGGGTGCCGGCATTGCCCGGGTCCACCAGGTTCGCGCCGTCCAGCATGAAGGCCATCGTGCCGTTTGGCTGCGTGCCGTTTGACGAGAAGTCGCCCACCGGGCCCTGATTGGAACTGACCGTGCGGCCGCTGAAGGAGGACTGGCTGTTGCCGTTGTTCAGCGCCATGCCCGGAACGACCTTGAGCAGTTCGCCGGCATCACGGCCGGAAAGAGGGAACTGGTCGATCATGGTCGCGTTCAGCGACGTGCTGACCTCGGCCGTGTCCAGCGGCACGACCGCATCAGCGCCCGAGACCACGTCCACGTGGGTCGAGTTGCCGCCGATCTGCAGCTTGATGTTCGCTACGTCGCGGTTGTCACCCTGGTTGACGACAATGTCGTTTTCCTTCCAACCCGAGAAACCTGTGGCGGAGATCTGGATCGAGTACGTGGCAGGCTGGAGAGCCGTGATGACGAAGTGGCCACTGTCGTCCGAGGTGATCGCGCGCTCGTCGCCGCTGGCCTGGTTCCGCAGCACGATGCTCGCGCTCGGAACAACTGCGCCCGACTGGTCATAAACCGTGCCGGTCAGGGTACCGGTCAACTGCTGCGCATGACCGAGGATGGGGAAGAGTATGAGCATTGCCAGGAGAAACCCCGGCAGCAAGCGCAGCATCGATCGCTGCGACAAGCACCCAGAAGCGGTAAAGCTAGGTTGGGACATACGAACGGCCTCCAGTGAAGAGCAAAAGACTTGCAAGAAAACTCTGCCTGATCTGAGTTGAGTCGCCCTCAAACACGCACATCTGCGGAAATTCGAGGTAGATCGTTAATTACATGGACGGGGAAACGACTGTCAAGCGGATGCCGGCTCCCCGGCGGCCTCTTGGTAACGTAATCAACCAGCCTCTCCCACCGCCCCCCGCGCG
>DASWUY010000150.1:0-6205 GCA_036401435.1 Acidobacteriaceae bacterium
TGAGCACTCCTACAGCTGGTGCCAGCCCGATGGCGCCTGGCCCTTCCCCGTCTGACGCAGGCGCGGTATCGGCCTCGTATCGTCTCTACGCACTCAAGTTCTCCCGTTGAGCCCGCGGCCCCAAAGAGGCATCATCGAGGCATGGCGAGCGTGACCGAGTTCAAGATAACCGAAGCAGTGGCAATCCTCACGCGCACTCCAGACACGCTCAGTTCGCTCCTGCGCGGCCTACCTTCAATCTGGGTACACAGCAACGAGGGAGAAGATACCTGGAGCGCGCTCGACATCCTCGGCCACCTGGTCTACGCGGAGCATACCGACTTCATGCCACGTGTCCGGATCCTGCTGGACCACGGCGAAACGCAGCCCTTTGATCCCTTCGACCGCTTTGCGCACTTGAACGGGAATCCAGCATCGCTCGATCACCTACTGGACGAATTCGCGCATCTCCGCCAGCAGAATCTCACAGCCCTCGCTGCCCTCAACCTGCAGCAGTAAAGCTTCAACCGCCGAGGAACGCACCCAACCCTGGGAACCGTCACGCTCTCGCAACTTCTGGCGACTTGGGCGTCCACGATCTCTCCCATCTACACCAGCTTTCCCGCGTCATGGCCCACCAATATCGAGACCTGGTAGGACCATGGCGCGCCCACCTGGGCGTGCTGCAGTGTGACGGCCACAGCGTTCCTTAGGCAGGTGCGCCGGTTTACGATGGCTGTGAGCCCATGCCCACCCTCTCCACCCTCATCAAGTCGATCGTCGAGGACCACCGGACACTCACGCGCGAGCAGGCCCGCGCGCTCGCCGGCGCCATCCTCACGGGGCCCGAGGGCGGCACCGACCTGGAGATCGCAGCCCTCCTGACGGCGATGGCCACGCGGGGTGAGACCGCCGCCGAGCTCACCGGCTTCGTCGAAGCCATGCGCGCTGCCGCTACCCCTCTCGCCTTGCTTCCAGAGGAGCGAGCCCAGCTGGTCGACACCTGCGGCACCGGCGGTGACGGCCTCGGAACCTTCAGCATCTCGACCGGCGCCGCACTGGTCGCCGCAGCAGCAGGCGCCCGGGTAGCCAAGCACGGCAACCGCGCCGTCACTTCCCGCTGCGGCTCGGCCGATGTGCTCGAGGCCCTCGGCGTCCCGGTCGGCCTCGGACCAGAAGATGCCGTCGCCTGCTTGCGCGCCACAGGCTTCGTCTTCCTGCTCGCAACCACGCTGCACCCCGCCATGCGCCGTGTCGCTCCCCTCCGCCGCGCGCTTGGCTTTCGCACGATCTTCAACCTGTCTGGCCCGCTCACCAACCCGGCCGGCGCCCGCGCCCAGGTCATGGGCGTCTACGCCGAGGCCAAGGTCGAGATCGTGGCCGAGGCCATGGCGATGCTCGGCGTCCGGCACGCCTTCGTGGTGCACGGCCAGACGGGCGACCCAAGCGAGCTAGGCGCCGGCCTCGACGAGCTCACCACCACCGGCAGCAGCCAGGTCGCCGAGGTCCGTGCCAGCCAATCAGGCCCCGCATCCATACGCCGCCTGGTGCTTGAGCCCGAGCAGTTTGGCCTCTCCCGCGCCAACCTCCCCGCGCTCGCCGGCGGCAGCTCAGCCCAGCAAAGCGCAGCAGTGCTACTCGCGATCTTCGGCGGAGCCGAGCGGCATGCGCCGAGAGAGATCGTGCTGTTCAACGCCGCCGCGGCGCTCGTCGCCGGCAGCGTGGCCGCAGACCTGACCGAGGGCCTGGCACGCGCCGCCGAAGCAGTAGACAGCGGGCGCGTCCTGGCGCTCCTCCAGGTGCTGCGAGTCTTCGCACCCACCAGCCAGCCCCCCGCGCCAAAAGAAACGCCCGCCACCCGGGTACCAGGCTAAGCTCTGCGGTGTCTACCTAAGAGCCGCAAAGGCCCGCCGCAGACGAGTCCCAGGCGAGTCCCAGAAGAGTCCCAGAAGAGTCCGAGGAGAGTGAAGGAGACAACATGCAAAAGCAAAGAGCCGCCCTTCTAGGCTTGGCGATCAGTCTTGCCGGTTGGTACCACGCCGCCGCGCAGCAGGTGCAGGTAAGCCCCGCCAATCGCACCATCGCCATCACCACCACCGAGAACGCCGAGCGCCGGGCTGATCTAGCCACCCTGCACATCGGCTACCACCTCTATGCACCCGACTCGCAGCAGGCCTATGCGCAGGCGGCGACCGCATCGCAGGCCATCAGCGCGGCTCTCAAGAAGCTGGGTGTCTCCAAGGATGCCATCGCGAGCGAGAGCCAGTCGACCCAGGAGACCCAGGAGTACCGCAACGCGGCTCTGACCCCGGAGGAACGCGCCCAGCACAGGTTTGAAGCCATGCAGAGCTGGACCGTCAAGACCACGCCCGACGTGGTCGCGGACGTACTCGCAGTCGCCGTCACCGCCGGGGCAGACGCCAGCGGCCAGGTCGACTGGTCAGTCGCCGATGAAGCTTCGCTCACCGCCGAAGCCGGAACCAGGGCCCTCGGGCATGCGAAGGAGATCGCCTCCGGCATGGCCCGCGGACTGGGAGCCAAGGTGGGCAACCTGATGTACGCGAGCAACGAGGTCGAAGCCATTCGACCCCTGATGCGCATGCGGACGGCCCCGGGCAGCGCGGGGAGTGTAACAGTTAGCGTTTCCAGTCAGAAGCTGGACCTGAGTGCGCCCATGATCACCCGGTCCGCCACCGTTTCCGCTATCTTCGCCATCGAGTAAGCTCATCCGCAAGCGGTTCCCCCGGACCGCACCCCAGCTCACCCGCCGAGTCTGCGACGCTCCCTCGCCCCCGCGCATCTCTCTGCTAGACACAGGAGCAGCATGCCCAACTTCGGATACCGAGAGCTCGAACCCTCGCGTGAAGCCAAAGAGGTCTTCCTCCGCTGGATCGACTACCTCGATCGCGAGATAGAAAAGCACCAGAAGCCGGCCCTGCGCGAGGAGCTCGTGCAGGAAAGTCTGCACCAGCTCATGCTTGGCGCGCCCAAGGGCGGCCGGCTCAACTTCCAGCTCGAGAGCGAGCTCGCCTTCAACGTCCTGCAGCTCAGCTTCATGTCCAGGAATGTCACGCTTGAGCCCGAGTACTACGGCGAGATCGATGTCGACCGCTACGAGCGCATCAAGCCCCTCATCTACTTCTGGCAGATGTTTGACCGCTCCCCCGTGGCCTTGAATCACTGGCTCGGCTTTCGCTTCCGCGCCATGCTCGGGCGCCACATCTTCCGCTCCATCGGCACCAACGTCAAGATCTTCCACGGCGTCGAGTTCAGCTTCGGCTACAACCTCACCATAGAAGACGACTGCGTCATCCATCGCAACGTCATCCTCGACGATCGCGGCGAGATCATCATCCGCAAAGGCACCTCCATCTCCGACTTCACCGCCATCTACTCGCATGCGCATGACCCCGTCGATGGCCGCATCGTCGAGAACCGCGTGACAGAGATCGGCCCGCGCGCCCGTCTCACCTACCACACCGCCATCATGGCCGGGGTCAAGGTCGGCGAAGACGCGACCGTCGGCGCCATGGCCGTCGCTACCCGCCCCATCGACGATCACTCCATCGTCGGCGGCATCCCTGCCAAGGAGATCAAGAAGAAGGATCAGGCCCGCCGTTTTGAAGACGACCAGGCAGACCGCGAGCCTCAGGCCCCCGACCACGGAGATCCGCAGTCCTGAGGCGAGCTTTTCGATCGGCCGCCAGCAGCGCTCGGAGTCACGCTGCGATCAGCAGGGCGCCTGCGCGCGCAGGGGTGAGCCGCGTAGCGCTCATGCTACGATCAGCCTGCCTGCCATGAGCCAGCAAGAGATAATCTTCAAGGTATTCGAGTACGTCATCCTGCTGTTTTCGCTCAGTCTGCACGAGGCGGCGCACGCCTGGATGGCCTCCCGGCTTGGAGACCAGACAGCCCGCATGCTGGGCCGCGTTACCCTCAATCCCGCGAAACATATCGACCCCATCGGAACCGTCCTGCTGCCACTTGCCATGCTCTTCGTCCTGCCTTCGGGCGGCCTGCTCGTCGGCTGGGCTCGTCCCACCCCGGTCAACACGCGCAACTTTCGAAAGTTCGTCCAGGGCGATGTGCTGACCACCCTGGCCGGCCCGGCCAGCAACCTGCTCGCCGCCGTAGTCGCCTTCTTCCTGCTGATCCTGCTGGCCAAGCTCTCGCCCCTCGGCGGTCAGCTGGTGCACGGCCTCCCCGGCAGCATCTACGACTTTGAGAGCGCGCCCCCGGGCGCCGTCTTTCCGCTCGTCACCCTGCTCTACGTAGGCTTGACGCTCAACCTCATCCTCGCCGCCTTCAACCTCATCCCTCTGCCTCCGCTCGACGGATCCCACCTGATGCGCCACCTGCTGCCCACCCGGGCCCTGCGCGCCTACGACCAGCTGGGCATGATCAGCCTCTTCCTCATGCTCCTCTTCGGCGGCAGGCTCATCGGCATCTTCGTCGGACCCGCCATGGCCGTGGTCAACCACGTCCTGGTCTCCCTCTAGTCCCTCGTACAATAGCGAAAGCGACTCCTTCGCTCGTAGGCCACCTTGCCCGAAACACCTCGACCGACAAAGAAGCGCATCCTCAGCGGCATGCGTCCCACCGGCAGGCTGCACCTGGGCAATTACATGGGGGCGCTCAAGAACTGGGTAGCACTACAGGATCAGTACGAGTGCTTTTTCTTCGTAGCCGATATTCATGCGCTCACCACCGACTACGCTGACCCCTCGCAGATCCTCACATTTACCCGAGAAGTGGTGCTGGACTGGTTGGGCGCCGGGCTCGATCCGGAGCGATCGACGATCTTCGTGCAAAGTAAGGTGAAACAGCATCTTGAGCTGTCCGGCCTGCTGGCGATGATCACGCCCTTGAGTTGGCTAGAGCGAGTGCCGACTTACAAAGACCAGATAGAAAATCTCAAAGAGAAAGACCTCGCCACTTACGGATTTCTTGGTTACCCGCTGCTGCAGTCTGCAGACATTTTGCTGTACGGGGTTGCGGGTGGCTCGCTGCACGTGCCCGTAGGCGCGGACCAGGTGGCGCATGTTGAGATCACGCGCGAGATTGCAAGGCGCTTCGACTTTATTTACGAGAACCGCTCTGGTGCGCCTGAGGGCAATTACGTCTTTGTAAACAAAAGCACTCACGACGTCGGCCACGCTTCCGCTCTCCGTACTGTGGAGGATGCTGAATGGGCGCAGCAGCAGCTTACCTCGATAGCGAAGCCTGGGATCCTCAGCGAGCCACAAGTCCTGCTTACCCCCACGCCCAAGCTGCCCGGCACCGACGGCCGCAAGATGTCCAAGAGCTACGGCAACTACATCCTGCTCTCTGACCCGGAGCCGGATATTCGCAAGAAGCTGAAGCCCATGGTCACCGATCCAGCCCGCGTGCGTCGCTCCGATCCCGGCAACCCGGACGTGTGCCCGGTCGGCGACCTGCACAAGGTTTTCTCTTCCGGCGGAACCCTGGCCAGGGTCTACGACGGCTGCACCACGGCCGCCATCGGCTGCATCGAGTGCAAGAGCTGGCTGGCCGATGCCGTGGTGGCCGAGCTCGCCCCCATGCAGGAGCGCCGCGCCCGCTACGAGGCGCAGCCGCAGCTCGTCACCGGCATCCTTGAGGCCGGCAACGCGCGTGCCCGCGAAGCAGCGGAGCAGACGATGACCGGCGTTCGCCGCGCCATGGGACTCGCAGAATGAGCGAAGAACGCGCAGCGCCGGTAACACCAGACAGCGCTGACGACAGCAAGAAAAGCCCAGGTACCGAAGGCGCAGCCGCCCGCACCGCCGCTGCCGCCCGCGCCGACACCCTCTTCCCCTTCTCCGTCACCGTAGGCCGCGTCTACGACGGCCCCCTCGACCTGCTGCTCGACCTCATCCGCAAGCAGAACATCGATATCTGGGACATCCCCATCGCGCGCATCACCGCGCAGTTCCTCGGCTACGTCGAGCAGTTGAAAGAGACCGACGTCGATAGCGCGGGCGAGTTCATCTACACCGCTGCGCTGCTCATCCACATCAAGAGCCGCATGCTCCTGCCCCGTTCCCCCGCTGAGTCGCCGGAGGACGCCGCAGACCCGCGTCTCGAGCTCGTAGAGCGGCTCCTGGAACACGAGCGCTTCAAGCATGCCGCGCAAATGCTCGCCCAGAAGCAGCAGATCGAGGCTGCGACCTGGACCCGGCCCAATCATCCAGACCTCCAACGCGCCGGCCTCGATCCGCACCTC
>DASWUY010000151.1:0-17638 GCA_036401435.1 Acidobacteriaceae bacterium
CACCGGCACGCCCACCGTCGCGGGCGCTGCCACCACCTACACCGTCACCGTCACTGACACCAATGGTGCGACGGCTACCGCGACCTTCAGCCTGACCATCAACAGCGCGCCCACCGCGACTACAGCCATATCGTCCACGACACTGACCCAGAACCACGCCGCGACAAGCTTTACTCCCGTCACAGGCGCTGGGGGCACGGCTCCGTTGAGCTACAGCGTCTCGCCCGCCGTGCCTGCCGGCCTCAGCCTCGCCTCCGGCACAGGCGCCATCACTGGTACGGCCACGGCCACAAGCAGCGCCACCACCTATACCGTTACAGTGACGGACAGCAACGGGGCGACGGCCACTGCGACCTTCAGCCTGACGATCGCCACCGCACCCACCGCAACCACCGCTGTCGCCTCCACAACCCTGACCCAGAACCACGCCGGGTCCGCTACGCCGGTCACCGGCTCAGGCGGCACAGGAACGCTCTCCTACAGCGTCTCCCCCAGCCTGCCTGCCGGGCTCAGCTTCTCCTCCAGCACGGGAGCCATCAGCGGGACGGCCACAGCCCCCAGCACGACCACCACCTACACCGTCACCGTCACGGACACCAACGGCGCCACGGCCACCGCAACCTTCACCCTGGCGGTTGACGCTCCCGTCGTAGCCACCACAGCGACGGAAGGGATCACGCTCACCCAGAACCACGCCGCGGCAACAACCATCCCGGTCACGGGCTCCGGCGGCACAGGAACCCTGACCTACAGCGTCTCGCCCAGCCTGCCTGCTGGACTCAGCTTCGCCTCGGCCACCGGTACGATGACCGGCACGGCCACCGCGACGAGCCCCGCAACCACCTACACTGTCACCGTCACCGACAGCAACGGCGCCACCGCTACCGCGACCTTCAGCCTGACGGTCGACAGCGCGCCCACGGCAACAACCGCGGCCGCGACCACGACGCTCACCCAGAACCACGCCAGCTCGCTCACTCCTGTGACCGGTTCCGGCGGCACCGCACCGCTCTCCTACAGCGTCTCGCCCAGCCTGCCTGCTGGACTCAGTCTCGCCTCGGCCACGGGTGCGATCACCGGCACCCCGACCGCAACGAGCGTCGCAACCACCTACACCGTCACGGTCACGGACAGCAATGGCGCTACCGCCGCCGCGACCTTTAGCCTGACAATCGACACCGCAGTGACAGCCACGACAGCAGTGGCCACAACGGCGCTCACGCAGAACCACGCTGCCACCTCGTTTGTTCCCGTCACCGGTGCAGGTGGCACAGGAACGCTCTCCTACAGCGTCTCGCCTTCTCTCCCTGAGGGGCTGACCCTGAGCTCGGCCACCGGCTCGATCACCGGTACCGCAACCCTCGCCAGCGCCGCCGCCACCTACACGGTGACCGTCACGGACAGCAATGGCGCCACCGCCACGGCCACCTTCAGCCTGACGATTGACAGCGCCGTCACTGCCACCACAGCAGCCGCCTCGACGACCCTCACGCAGAATCACGCTGCCATCTCGTTTGTTCCCGTCACCGGCTCAGGCGGCACAGGAACGCTGACCTACAGCGTCTCTCCAAGTCTGCCTGCAGGACTCAGCTTCGCCTCGGCCACGGGTGCCATCACCGGCACGCCCACCGCAGCAGGCGCCGCCGCCACCTACACCGTTACCGTGACTGACAGCAACGGGGCAACGGCTACCGCCACCTTCAGCCTGAGCATCAATGGGCCAGTCGTAGCCACCACTGCGGTTGCGTCAACCTCGTTGACCCAGAACCAGGCCGCGGCGACCTTCACCCCTGTTACTGCGACCGGCGGAACCGCCCCGCTGACCTACAGCATCTCGCCCGCGCTCCCTGCGGGGCTCAGCTTCTCCGCATCGACTGGCGCCATCACCGGCACGCCGACAGGAGCGAGTGGGGTCCTCACCTACACGGTCACCGTTACAGACAGCAACGGAGCCACCGCTGCAGCGGCCTTCAACCTGTCTGTTGGCACCGCTGTCACAGCCACACAGATTGCGATGAGCGGCCTGCCCACAACCCTGACAGCGGGCGGCAACCCGGGGATGGTCACCGCGACCCTTGAAGATGGAAACGGCAAGGTCGTCACCACCTCTTCGGCGCCCATCACCCTCACCATCACCGGGCCTGGCGGCTACTCGCAGGTGGTCACCGTCTCCGCGCAAAACGGGGTCGCCACCTTCGATCTGACCTCGCTCGCCCTCAGCACCCCAGGCACATACACCGTCCTCACCACCAGCCCTGATCTGCCCTCTGTCACCTCTACCTTCACTGTCACGGCCAGCCAGGACTTCACCCTCACCCTCAGTTCCACGGCTGGCAGCGCTCCTGCGCAAACCGTCGCTCCTGGAGCCCCGGCAACCTTCGTCTTCAACCTCGCTCCGGCGAACGCCAGCTTCACCGGCGTCATCACCCTGACAGCGACCGGCCTGCCTCCCGGGGCTACCTACACCTTCTCGCCCGCCACGGTCACGCCTGCAAATGCAGCGGCACCCACCACGCTGACCATCCAGACCGCCAAGACTGTCGCCTGGCTCCAGCATCCGCCGGTCAGCCTCGGTTCCATCGCCTGGGGTCTCCTGCTGCTCCCTCTCGCCGGCTCGCGCAAGTTGCGAAAAGCGGCGCGGAAGTTCTCCTCAACCGGGCTCGCGTTCGCAGTTGCCCTGCTCTCCCTCGGCGCAGTTCTTGGACTGGCTGGATGTGGCGCAGGCGGCTTCTTCAACCATGCGCAGCAGAGCTACACCATCACGGTCACTGGAACGAGCGGCTCTCTGAGCCATTCCACAACGGTTACCCTCACGGTCCAGTAAGGAGAGCCGCCCATGAAAAACCTGATGATGCTCGCCGCTCTCACCGCCGCCCTCGCCACCGCCCTCGCCGCTCCGGCACTCGCGCAAACGGGCGCGCAGCCGTCGCAGCCGGAGAAGAACCCGGTCGAGCTCTCGATCACCTACTCGGCCCTGCGGTCGAACGCCCCGGTCGGCGGCTGCGGCTGCTTCTGGATGGGTGGTGGCTCTGCTGAACTGGCGGTTCCGCTCTGGCGCTACGTTTCCGCCGTCGCCGAGGTCTCGGGCCAACACACCAGCCACCTCCCGCAAGGCGGCGGCGTCGGGCTCAGCCTGCTCTCCGGCATGGGCGGCCTGCGGGTCGGCCGCCCCATGCACACCCGCTTCACCCCCTTCGGCCAGGGGCTGGTCGGCGGCGTCCACGCCTTTGACAGCTACTTCCCCGGCTCGACCCGATCCACCACCTATGCCACGTCGATGGCCATGGCCGCAGGTCTCGGCATCGATGTCGCTGTTTCGAGCCGCATCCTCCTGCGTCCCGTTCAGGCCGAGTACCAGTACATGCAGCTCCCGAACAACTCCACCAATCAGCAGCACGATATTCGACTCTCAGCAGGCGTCGTGCTTCGGCTCACCCACTAACGCGATCGAACCGTCCATGGCGGGGCCAAGCGCCCCGTCTGCCTGAGTCGAAAGGTCCCCCACTTACGCCATCTCCACCACGCTGCTTTCACATCCCTCCGCGCCAGACCGCGGGAAGATCAGCATGAAGGCCGTCCCGCTGGCCCCCTTCGCTTCGCTGCTCCGCACGCGCATGGCTCCCCGGTGCTTGGACAGGATGCCGGCTGTCACCCACAACCCCAGCCCCGTCCCCTCGGCGCCCTTGGTCGTAAAGAAGGGATCATAGATGCGGCGCCGTGTCTGTGCGCTCATCCCGTACCCGGTATCCGCCACCGTCACGCGCACCCCTTCCTCCCCACTCCGCCAGTCTGTTGCGCTTCTCACATGCAGGCGCAACCGCCCTCCATCCGGCATGGCCTCCAAAGCGTTCCGAATCAGGTTGGCCAGCACCTGCCGCACCTCCCCCGGATAGCAGATCAGCTCCGGCTTTCCCCCCGTCCTCACGTTGACCTCGACGCGCGCCTGCGCCAGCTTGCCCCGAAACAGAACCAGCACCGACGTCAGCAGGTCAGAGAGGCTGGTCAGGCTGGGTCGCGCCTGCTGCTTGTGAAACCGCAGCGTGTGTGTCGTAATCTGCGCCACCCGCTGGATCTCCTCCTCCGCCTGCGCCGCGAACGCGTGCGCCCTCTCGAGCGTCTGCGACGCCCGCACCAGGTACAGCAGGTTCATCACCGCTTCGAGCGGGTTGTTGATCTCGTGCGCAATAGAGGCCGCCAACTGCC
Organism: Acidobacteriaceae bacterium; assembly: GCA_036401435.1. Taxonomy (GTDB): domain Bacteria; phylum Acidobacteriota; class Terriglobia; order Terriglobales; family Acidobacteriaceae; genus EB88. The sequence continues at coordinate 4,204 of DASWUY010000151.1, forward strand.
CTACCAGGGCCAGCTTTTCGCTCTCCACCAGCAGGCGCTCGGCCCGACGCCGCTCCGTGATGTCGTTGCAGATCAGGATGATGTGGGACGGGCGGCCGCGCGCATCCTTGAGGAGAGAAAACGAGTTGCGGACCCACACGTGACCCTGGTCTGGTCGCAGGTACCGCTTCTCGAGCACAAAGCTCGGCACCTCGCCTGCTACCAGGCGATCCAGCTGGATGCGGCACATCTCGCGGTCATCCGGGTGCGTCAGCGAGAGGATGCTCTCCTGCTTCAGTTGCCCCTCAGTCCGTCCTACGATCTCGCGGTAGGCCGGGTTCGCCTCCTCAAAGTGACCATCGACCGCAGCAATGGCCATGCCGGAGGCCGCATAGGCAAACGCTTCGCGGATTCTATCTTCCCCAATTGCAGAGGGAGTCATGGTTTCTTCCTGCATCCCGCGCCCCTCAGGCTCAAGCGGCTTCTCAAAGCGTTCTCAAAGCGAACGAATCCCGCTTCTCAATGGATTGAGATGCAGGGGGGAAGCCTCGCAACGTTCGCAAGCGAACAAAGCCAGTCTGCCGGACTCTTCCCAAAGGCAACCGCGTCTCGCAACCCGGTCCACAATGCCCCCAGAGTCTCTCCCGGCAGTCCAATGCCCGAAGCGACTAGGACGCGAGCACGTGCTCGAGCGTGGACATCAGGACCGCTGGCCCGTCGAGCCCAGCCACCACCTCGTCCAGGTGGTAGGAGCAGGTGCTCTCCGGCGTAGCAATAGCCACGATCTTGGCCGCAGGCCAGCGCTCCCTGGCCAGCGATGCGGACCGGTCGCACTCATTCGCGGACAGTGAGTGGCACAGCAGCACCAGGTCGAAAGCCTGCGCCTGGGGCAGCGCCTCCATCTCTTCCAGGCTGCCCACACACACCGCCGCGTAGCAAGTCTCGAGGACCAGCCCGCGTGTCCGCAGCAGGCGCGGATCGCGGCTGAAGCACAACACCCTAAGCCGCTGAGAGGAGAGGATCATTCTGGTTCCCCCCTGAGGCTAACGCCTCCTCGGCGACTGACTCTGTACCATAGGTAACAACTGACGCCGCTTGCACCATGACTTCCGGTTCCGGGCACGGATGCGAGCGACAAGCGCACCACGGAGTGCGACGCGATTTGATTCCTCCCGAGCCCTCCACCCACGGGTGGAGCGAGAACCCACCTGCAGGTGCAGGCGCCGGCTCCCGGCTCAGGCTATCGTTGGGGTGACTACGAATTCCCTTCCAGCGCCCTCCCTGTCAGGAGGGCGTCTTTTTTGCTCATCGATCGGCCAGCGCGTAGTCGAAGGTGAAACGCCCGAGCTGGATCATCCCGTGCGGCGCCGGCCACACCCGCAGTTGTTCCACCCGGTGCAGCGACTCGTTGCGCTTGGCCGGCACCTGCGTCACCTCCTTGCCCGTGCTCGCCTCTGAGATGGTGACCACAAGGTCGTCGGCCACGCGCGTCCACCCCAGCAGGTAGCCACCCGGCGCCAGCCTAGCCTGGCCCACCCGGATCGGCGCCTGCACCAGCAGGTAGTCCGCATACTTGCCATTGGCCGAGTAGCCGGCAGTGATCAGAACCACCCCCGCCAGCAGCCGTCCCTGTTCATCGATCACCCCCGATGCGCTGCGCATCTCGGTCTCAATCCGCTCTGCGAGCACCGGCGCCCGCTGCGGCAGGGCGCGGCTCAACTCCTCTGCCGTAGCCGCCCTCCAGGTTGCCCCCAGCGCCGACGCGCTCCATCCGAGCACGCCCAGCAGGATCCATGCCCGCACGCGCCGCCCGCTTTCACAAGCCCCTGCCGCGCACCCGCCGCCGTCCCCGCCTTCGGTCATCGCTCCCCGCTTCGCTCTACTCAAGATGGACAATGCCTCGCTGCAGCGCGCTGGTGGCGGCCTGGGTCCGGTCGGTGACCCCCATCTTGCCCAGCAGGTTGTTGATGTGGGTCTTCACCGTGGCCTCTGAGATAAAGAGCGCTGCGGCAATCTCCTTGTTGCTGTTGCCGCCCACGATCAGCCGCAGCACATCGGTCTCGCGCTCGGTCAGCGCGGGCCCGGCCAGCCGCTCGGCAAGTCGCTCCGCAACCGCCGCCGGAATCCGCGACTTGCCCCGATGTACCGTGCGGATCGCACTCACCAGCTCGTTCAGGTCCATGCCCTTCAGCAGGTAGCCGCGCGCCCCCGCCTGCAGCGCCCGGTAAATGTCTTCATCGCCGTCAAAGGTGGTCAGCACGATGAAGCGCGCCTCCGGGTGCGCCTGCCGGATCTTTACAATGGTCTCGACCCCGCTCATGGCCGGAAGTCGCAGGTCCATCAGCGTCACATCCGGCAGGTGCCTCGCGTACAGCTCCATCGCCTCCTCGCCGCTGCCCGCCTGCGCGATCACCTCAAAGCCCTCAATCGTCCTCAGCAGCGCGACAAAGCCCTGCCGCACCACCTGATGGTCCTCGACAATCATCAGGCGAACCGGCTCGCCCCCGCTGCCCGTCTTCTCGCTCAAGTCGCCTCCCTCCTAGCATTCCCGCGTCGCAGGGCTACCTCCAGCCGGACCGTGGTGCCTCGCGGCTGCCCGCCCTCAAACGCCAGCACCGCGCCGATCCGCTGCGCCCGCTCCCGCATCCCCTGTAGCCCAAAGCGGCCGCGCGAGGTTGGCTCCACTGCCATTGGTTGCAGGCCCACTCCATCATCGGTCACGCACAGCTCCAGCACCTGCGTATCGTAGCTCAGGGTTACCATGATGCGGGTCGCGCGGGCGTGCGCCACAGCATTCAACACCGCTTCCTGCGCAATCCGCTGCACCTCTTCCTCTACCCGCAGCGCCAGCGGGCGGTAGGTGCCATGCACGTCAAACTTCAGGGTGGCACCCGCCCCGTCTCGCCGCGCCAGCGCCGCTCCCTGGGCCGTGCAGTAGGCCGCCAGCCTTGAGGGCAGGGTCTCGGCATCGGACTGCGCGCGCAGGTTCCAGATCGAGCTGCGCGCCTCCGCCAGGCTCTCGCGCACCAGCGTCCGGGTCTCGCGCAGCTGCTCCCGCGCCGCCTCCGCAGAGCTCGCCAGCAGGCGCTCGGCCAGCTCCAGCTGCACCGAGATGGCCACGTAGCCCTGGGCCAGCGTGTCATGGATCTCGCGCGCAATCCGCCCCCGCTCCTGCAGGACCGCCTGGTACTGCGCCTGCACCAGCAGCAGGCGCCAGCGGTAGAGCGCATACCCCAGCCCCAGCAGCGCCACCGTCATCAGTGCGTAGAACCAACCCGTCTGGTACAGGTAGGGCTGTACGTGGAAGCGCACCTCGGCCGGCGCCGTGCTCCACACCCCATCGTTGTTCGCGCTCAGCACCAGGAAGCGATACGTTCCCGGCGGCACGTTGGTGTAGAAAGCGGTGCGGCGACTGCCCGCCTCCACCCACCCCTTGTCCAGCCCCTCCAGCCGGTAGCGATACCGCACCTTCAGCGGCGCCACGAAGCTCAGCCCGGTGTACTGCACCGTCAGCCTGCCATGCCCCGGCGGTACCGTGATCGTTGCTGCCGCCGGGCCATCCCCGGCCGGCTCCGGCCGGTCCTCCACCAGCACCTGCTCAATTGCTGTCAGCGGCGGCACCGCGTTGCGCAACCCGGCGCCCGGGTGCACCACGGCCGCCCCATTCAGCGTTGCAAACCACAGCCCGCCATCGCGCGCCCGGCAGGCGGCCGGGTGCCCGCCTCCGCTCGCTTCGTTGATGCGCATGCCATCCGCGGTGCCATAGTGCACCACCCCCAGGCCTCCCGCGCGCCCACCCGCAAACGCTTCCAGTGCCGCCAGCCCCACCCGGTCCACGCCGCGCCGCGAGCTCAGCCACAGGTGTCCGCCTCCATCCTCAAGCATCCCGTAGACGGTTGCCGGCAGCCCCGTCTCCGCCGGCGGGTAGCGGGTCAGCCGCCCCCGCGCAAGGCTGCTCACCCCCCCGCCATTGCTTCCCATCCACAGCGTGCCCGGGCTGTCTTCAAGCAGCGCCGTAACCGCCACGCCGCCTGGGGCGCCAGGCAGCGCATCTTCAAACCCGTCGCCCTTCATCCGGCTCAGCCCGCCCAGCGTGCCCACATACAGCGCGCCCCCGCTGGTCCGCAGGATGGCCCCGATGAGATCGCCAGCCAACCCGTCCACCCTCGAGTAGGAGCGGAAGCTGCCCCCCGCATAGTGGCTCAGCCCATGGCGCGTCCCCACCCAGAGCGACCCATCGCGGTCCGCATAGAGCGATCGTACGAAGTCGTCAATCAGCCCATCGGCCGTCGTAAAGAGTCGGGTCTCGCTCCCGCGCACCCCTACCAGGCCCTCCGGCGTGCCCACCCACAGCTCGTACCCGCCGGCGCCCGAGGTCTCGGCCAGCGCCAGCACCACCTTGCTGGGCAGCCTGCCGGCAAACGGCTGCACGCGCCCATCACGCAGCAGGTCCAGCCCGCCGCCGCTGGTGCCCATCCACAGCGTGCCCGCGTGGTCTTCAAAGACCGCACGCACCAGGCTCGCCGAGAGACCATCGTCCGAGGTAAGCGTGGAGAAGGCCTGCTCCCGCACGAGGTGCAGCCCGGCGGTTTCGGTTCCAAACCACATGCTGCCTTCCCGGTCTTCCAGGATCGACAGCACCCCGGTCGGCACAGGCTTCCGCGTCGCGAAGTCGACCGCGCCCCCCGTCACCCTCGCCAGCCCCTCGCTCGTCGCCACCCACAGCGTGCCCGCGCGGTCGAGGAAGAGCCGCAGCACCCTCTGCCCGCGAAACTCCGGCAGCGCCCTGATGCCGCCCGCCGAGGCCAGCGCCAATCCCTTCGCCGTGCCGATCCACATGCCGCCACCGGGAGCAGCCAGCAGGCTCGTCACCTCGGCGGCCGGCAGTCCGTCGCGCGCACCTCCCCGGCCACGCGCTGCGCCGCCGGCAGAGGCTTGCCTCGCCGCGCCGATCTGGCTCGCGCCGCGGCCATCCTCCCCCACGCGCAACAGGCCGCCGGCCCCGCCTACCCACAAAGCGCCTTCCGCGTCGACGGCCAGCGCCTCGATCGACCCCACCAGCTCCAGGCCCGCCACGGCCCCGCCTGCGCCTTCTCGCACCACGGCCGCGGCGCCCGCCGGGCCCGCCATCCACATCCGCCCGCGCCCATCCTCTGCTACCAGGCTCACCTCGGCCGTCATGCCCAGGCGCTCAGTCCCGGGCAGCGCCTGCCAGCGCCGGCCGCGAAACGCCGCCGCCCCCGCAGGCGTCATCACCAGCACGCCGCCATCGCGGGTCCTGTAGGTCCCCAGCACCGTCGCCGATGGCAGGCCATCGCTCGTCCCGTAGAAGGTGAACGCGCCCTCGCGGTAGCAGGCCACACCCTGGGCCGTCCCGATCCACAGCGCGCCGTCCCTGTCCTCGCTCAGCCCGCTGATAGAATCGCTGGCCAGCCCCGGCGTGTTCCCGCTGTCAAAGACGCGAAACTCCACCCCGTCATACCGCGCCAGGCCAGCCTCGGTCCCCACCCACAGGTACCCGTCCCGCGTCTGCACGATGGCCCGCACCGTACTCTGCGGCAAGCCTGTATCGCTCTGCCAGGACTGCTGCCCGTAGGCCCCCAGCGGCTTGCCCGTGCCCAGCGCCCAGACCGGCCGCGCGCACGCGATCGCCACGCACCCCAGCAACAGCAGCAAGCCTGCCCAGGGTCGCCGGCAAAGGCCGCGCTCCGCCCCGCCCTCCACCACCCCCGGCTACCGCCCCACCGGCACAGCCGTCTGCTCAAGATTCCATCCCCGCAGCCCGACCTTCGCCGCGCCCTGCCCGGGATAATCAATCGTGATCGTCCGGCTCTCCCCCGGCAGCAGCGAGATGTAGTTATCGCTCAGGTATGCCGGCAGGATGCGTTCCCCATCCGCCGCATGCAGCGGGGTCAGCTTCAGGGCCAGCGCCGCCTGCCGCCCCTGGTTGGTCAGCGTCACCCGCAGGCGCGTCTCCCGCCCCTCGGCGCTGCTCTCAACCACGGTCCGGATCTTCGCCGGCGCCAGCGTTCCCAGCTTGCGCATGGCCTGTGCGTCCGAAGACAGCCAGTAAAGGTTCGTCGAGACCTGCTCGCCTTTCGCTCCCAGCAGGCGCAAACGCGCCAGCACCACTCCCTGCTGCTCCAGCAGCGGCGCCAGTTCCAGCCGGAACGCCGTCGTCATCTGGTCCGCGTCGAGCGACACAGGGACCGTCTTTTGCAGCAGCCGCTCGTTGCTCAACGAGTAGACCTCGGCCTCCGCCTTTGCCCCGGGCAGCGGCTCGCGCGTCGTGTTCACCACCGCCACGTCCCCGTTCGACAGGTCCAGCTGAATATGCTGCGGCTCGGCCGCCTTCTTCACCCCGTAGAACGAACCCTGCGTGTCGTAGTCCGAGCTCAGGATCTGCCACTCGTTGCTGGGCCAGGCGGGCTGCGTCATCCACAGCATGCGCCCCGCGTTCGGCGCCCACAGGTGCTGGTTAAACCCTTCAAAGATCGCCCGGTGCAGCGTGTAATTCAGCATCTGCGCTTTGCGCTCGAAGTCCACCAGCCCGGTTCCCGCACCGAACTCCGCATCCAGCTCCTGCATGAAAGGCGCCACCGCACCGTTCCCCAGCTGGTGCCAGTCGTGATACGCCCAGGCGTCCGAGATAGGCCACTGATCCGCCGGCGCGATCGAATGCTGCAGCGCCTCGAGCGTCGACAGCGAAGGAATGCCCAGCTCTACGGAAAAGCCGCGGTTCAGCGTGCTGTAGTAAAGCTTCGGGTCCTCGTATTTGTAGGGGCCACTGTTACGAAGGTTCAGCTGGTTCGACGTAGGCGAGTAGTACCGCGTGCCGTCCAGCTCATGGAGGATCGCGACCAGGCCCTCGTTGATCACCGGCTGCGGCACCCCTTCATTGCGCCCGCACCACATCACGATCGAGGGATGATTGCCAAAGCGCTTGACCACGTCCCGTGCGTTCGCAAAGAACAGCTGCGGGTCTTCCGCCTCCGCGTTGTAGTTCTCCGTCGACTCCCAGAAGTCGTTCCACACCATCATCCCGTACTCATCCGCCAGGTCGTAGAAGGCCTGCTCGGTATTCTGCCCCACCCAGTTGCGAATGATGTTCACGTTCGCCACCTGGTGCAGCCGGAAGTAGGGTTCCAGGTGCTCCCGGCTCACGCGCTTGCGCGAGTCGTCCATCCCCCAGTTCCCGCCCCGCGCCGCAATGCGCACGCCGTTCACCTTCAGCACCAGGTCCGTCATGTCGGGCTCGTTCGTCACCGGGCGCACCGCGGGCGACCCATCGCCCGCCGCCGTCAGTGACGCGGCCCAGCCCAGCGGCAGCTCGCGCATCCCGTTGTGCGATACATCGACCACCTGCTCATGCCGCAGGTGCGCCACCGTCGGCCGCACCTCCACCCGCCGCAGGTGCCCCGACGTGTCGTAGAGGCTTTCTTCATAACTCACCTCGCGCACGCCAAACTGCACCGCCTTACGATCCGACACCGCCCCGCCCGCACTCACCGACAGCTGCAGGTGATACAGCTCCGGCTTGCCGTACCCATTCGGCCACCACAGCCGCGGATGCTCCAGGTGCAGCTGCCGAAACTCCGCCGGCGCAAGCGTCACCCGCGTCTCCCCGGGAGGCACACTCACCTGCTTTGACACAATGACCCCGCCCTCAAACTCCGCGCGGATCGTCGCTTCCACCGCCTGCGCCGACAGGTTCTTCACCGGCACGCCGATCTCCACATCGGCGGACGAGATGTCCGGCAGCGGCAACTCCGTCACCACCTGCGCATCCCCCAGTTGCAGCTCGCGCGTGGCTGTCAGCATCACCCCCTGCCACAGCCCGATGTTGCGGTCGCGTATGCCCGGGATCCAGTCCCAACCCTCGGTCGCCACAAACGTCGGCCCATCCAGCACCATCTCGCCGCCATTCTCGCCGGGGCCTCCCTTGATCGACTGCTCCTGCGGAATTCCGGGATGCGGGGGCGGCGTGATCCGCACTGCCACGGCATTGGTGCCGCCGGGCTTCAAGAGCGTCGTCACGTCAAAGATGCCGCGCACAAACGCGCCCTTGATCGACCCCAGCTGCTGGCCGTTCAGCCACACCTCCGCCGCGTAGTTGATGCCGTTGAAGGTCATCGTCAGCCGGCTCCCGGCCGCAGCGTCGGGCGTCGGAAACTCCATACGGTACCAGAACTGTTGCTTATTCAGCGTCTCCGGAATGGCCAGGTTGTTCAGCCCGTAATCGGAGTCCGGGTACACGCCGCGCTCAATCAGCGTCGTCAAGACCGTGCCCGGCACCGTCGCCGCGTACCAGCCCCTCGCGTTGTAGCCCGCCTGCGACACCGCCTCCGGCCCATCGGTCACGCTGACCACGCCCGGCGCTCCCGCAGGGCTGTAGGCATTCGCCACATCCGTGCCACCCGGGGGCAGGGGCACAGCCGCCAACCGCCACCCGTTTGCGAGCGACCAGCCGTCCGCCCCGGCCGCCACCAGCGCCGGCCCCGCCGGCGGCGCGGGCTGCGCTACCGGCCGACCCAGGGGCGCGCGGCTCACCGGCAGCGTCGCCGGGTCCTGCGGCGCCTGGTACCCGGCCTGCCCGCGGGTCTGGTAGGGCCAGTGCTTGGACCCATCCTCGTAGACGATTGCCTCAAAGTCCGGCCTTGCCCCAGCCATCGCCTTGACCTCTGCCGCCGTATGCGCAGCCGGCTCCAGCGTGAAGCCCGCAATCCGCCCCCCAAAGTGATGCCACTGGGCCATCTTCGCGGGCACCGTTGGCGGCAGGTGCGGCACATCGTAGCGGAATGCGCTCTCCTGGGTCGAGAGCAGATCGGGCGCCAGCTCCACCTTGGCATTCGCCGCTCCCGGCGCCGCGGCGCCGCTAGCCACCGGCGCGCCGTCCAGGTACAGCGCCACCTGCGTGCCGTCAAAGACCGCCGTCAGCAGGTGCCACCCCTCGCCGGTCACCGCCGCCGACCCGGCCACCTGCCGGCCGTCTGCGAACCGGATCGCCGGCCGCCCCGCATCGAGCGCCAGGAAGCGCGAAGACTCATCCAGCGGATCGCCGAGGCCGGCAATCAGCGTCGTCTGCGGCCCGCCAGCCGCCGCCTCAAACCAGGCGGAGAGCGTCCACGGCGTCCCCGCCTTCAACAAGGGGTCGGCAGCCGCCACCGGCTTGGCCAATCCCTTGCCATCGATCAGGAAGTGCCCTGCAAACGGCCCGTACCTGCCCGCCGCATCATGCTCCATCACCGCGACCTGGTAGGGCCGCTGCGCCCACCCCGCGCCCGTCACGGCCCCCACAGCCAGCAAAGCCGTCAGCGAGACGCCGCCCACCGACCGGGAACCGCCCACCAGCCAACCACGGAAAGCCGAGACCATTGAACGCATGTGCAGGGAACACTCCTTCAGAGAGAAGCGACCAGACTAACCGTCAGGGCAGACGATGCGCCAGCGCTCCCTCGCTCCCGCCCGCCGGAGCTACAATCGCTACACCAGCGCCGCCACTCCTCCTGCTGGCTGCGCCGGCGCGCGAAGTCCTCCTCGCCGCATCAGCCATCCCCGCCCTGCCCGACCATCCGCCCGGAGACTGCCCGCTCATCATGCGCCTACGCACCGTCGCACTTCTCGCCACCCTCGCCCTGCCGTCGGCCCCCGCACTCCTCGCCCAGCCCGCGCCCGCGCCTATAAAGGTCGCAGTCTTCTTCCAGCCCGGCTTTCCCACCATCGCCAGTGACCCGATCGACGAGCCTACGCTCCGCTCCACCCTGGGCGGCGAACCCGGCACCAACCTCACCCTGCTCGACCTGGCCGCACTCCGCCAGCCCGACTCGCTCAAGGGCGCTGACCTCCTGGTGCTGCCCTACGGCTCCGCCGTGCCCGCCGACGCCTGGCAGCAAATCCGCGCCTACCTGCGTCAGGGAGGCAATCTTCTCGTTATCGGCGGCCAGCCCCTGCGCGTGCCCGTGCGCCTGGCCGGCGGCGCCTATGTCCAGGAGCGGGAGCAGGACAGCTACGCCCGCGACCTTGACCTGCGCCACACCTACGAGGTCCCGGTCGCACCCGGCGCGCGCTTTGCCTGGAAGACGGGCTACACCTGGAAGACCCCCAAGCTCGACGCGCGCCGCTACTTCGCCGTCGAAGGCCGTCTCGACGGCCTGGGCTACATGGAGGACGCGACCGGCCTGCTGACCGCCGCTCCCGTCATCGTCGTCACCCGCGAAAGCTCCCGCATCGTCGCTCTCGATTTCGATCCCCAGCCCGGCTACTGGAAGACGGCCGATGGCGCCACCCTGCTGCACACCGCTGCGGACTACGCCGCCCAGGGTGCCACGGACTTCTCACTCGAAGTCCTCTTCTCGACCATCCGCCCCGGCGAGCTGCCCCAGATCACCGCCCACCTGCGCCAGCCCCATCCGTCCGCCAGCCCCGGCGAGATACACGTCGAACTCCGCGCCGGCGACAAGCTGCTTGAAAAGGTGACTCTCCCTGCCACCACCCCCGACACCTCCACGCTCGACCTCGACATCCCCTTCCGCAAACCCCTGCCGCCAGGCTTCTACACCGTCTCGGCCAGCTACTCCTGGGGCGGTCAGCAGCGCGCCTTCTATCGCAACGGCTTCCAGGTGGAAGACCGTAGCGCCCTCACCACCGGTCCCGCCCTCGGCGTCCACGGCGACTTCCTCTCCCTCGACAGCAAGCCCTTCTTTCCCGTCGGCACCAACTACTTCACCACCGAAGAGAACGGGTGGGACTTCTCCGGTCCCCGCAATGCCTGGGTCTGGGACAAGGACTTTGCCGAGATGGAGCAGCACGGCGTCTCCTTCGTCCGCACCGGCATCTGGATGCCCAATGCCAAGTTCGTCGAACAGGGCACGGGCGAAGCGAATGAGCGCTTCCTGCGCAACCTCGAGGCCTACCTGGCCGCCGCCCACCGCCACCACATCGCCATCAACTTCACCCTCTTCGCCATGGTGCCGCGCTCCGGCTTCGGCGGCCGCCCCGACTCTGCTGACTCCGTCGACCCCAACCCCTACCTCGACGAGCGCATGCTCCGCTCCGAGCAGGCTTACGTCCACTCCGTCGCCGCCCGCTTCCACGACGTGCCCTGGCTCTGCTGGGACCTGATCAACGAGCCATCCTTCTCCAACCCCCGCCACATCTTCCACGGCAACTACCCCAACAACGACCCCTCCGAACAGCGCGCTTGGCACTCCTGGCTGGCTCGCCGCTACGGCACCGTCGCCACCCTGGCCAGCGCCTGGTCCACCACCCCTGAAGAGCTGGGCAGCTTCGACTCGATCGCCCTCCCCTCGACCGCCGACCTGGCCTACGAGCGCTACGGCAACCCCCGGCAGGTGCGCGCGGTCGACTACGGCCTCTTCGCCCAGGCCATGTTCTCTGACTGGGTCCGCGGCATGATCTCGACCATCCACAGCACCGGCAGCACGCAGCTGATCAACGTCGGTCAGGATGAGGGCGGCGTCACCGACCGCGTCCTCAACCAGATCTACTCCAACGCCGGCGTCTCCTTCACCACCAACCACACCTACTGGCAGGACGATGCGCTGCTCTGGGACTCGGTCGCTGCCAAGCGCCCCGGGCTGCCCAACATCACCGGCGAAACCGGCTACCAGCCCGCCTGGGCCCCGGACGGGACCTGGCGCTTTGACGAACTCACCGGCCTCGGCCTCACCGAGCGCAAGTGGGCCTTCGGCTTTGCCGCCGGCTCCTCCGGCGCCATGCAGTGGGACTGGGCCCGGGAGGTCGACTTCGGCATGCAGCGCTCCGACGGCTCGGCCAAGCTGTGGGAGAACATGATGCGCGACCTCGGCGCCTTTGCCCGCCAGACCGCACCCTCCGCCACCGCACTCCTCCCGCCCCAGGTGGCCATCGTCCTGCCCAACGCCTACCAGCTCTCGATAGACAACGGCATCGCTCTCCAGGCCCAGCAGCGTGCCGTCCGCACCCTCTTTGCCGAGACCCACCAGGCCGCCTACGCAGTCGGCGAGTCGAGCCTCGTAGACGCAGCCTCCGCCGCGCAGTCCGGCAGCGACCGCCTGGGCTCGGCGACCGACCTGCTCGGCTCCCCCCGGCTCATCCTTCTGCCCGCCCCCGGCTCGCTTTCCGACGCCGCCTGGCAGACCATCCTCGCCCGGGTGCAGGCCGGCGCCACCCTGCTCGCCTCCGGCGCCTTTCTCAACGATGAGCACATGCACGACACCGGACGTCAGGCCTCGATCAATGGCCATTCAGAACTGGCCTACAAGCCCGCGCCCCTGCTCGCCCGCCAGCAGCACGTCACCCTTCCCGGCGGCGCCCTGCCCCTTACCTACCCCGGCCTCATGATCACCCGCCTCCAGCAGGCCGTGCTGCCCGGCTCGCGCGACTGGGTCGAGCTTCCCGTAGGCCGCGGCAGGATCCTCTACAGCCCGCTCCCACTCGAGATCTCGGACGACATCCCTACCCTCGCCGCCGTCTATCGCTACGCCCTGCACGCCGCCGGCGTCGAGCCCGCCTACACGCTCTCCGGCGACGCACCCGGCATCACCCTCGCCCCCACCTCCTACCCCGCCGCCACGCTCTACGTGCTCACCTCTGAGAGCAGCGCCGACACCCGGGTCACCTTCCGCGACACCCGCAGCGGCAAGGAGTTCTCCGGCACAATAGCCGCCGGCCACGCCGCCCTGCTGCTCATCGGCACCGACGGCAGGCTCATCACCAGCTACCACTGGCCGGCAGCGCCGCCGCAGTAGTCGCGGGGGCCGGGCTCTTGCCCCTGGCCTCACACGCGGCCAAAAACCCGCCACCTCGCATCGTTTTCTCTCTTTCACCAGGCAACCAACCGCGCCCGCGAGCAAGAAAAATTGCGACCGCGCCGCCCCGCCGCGCATACCTACACCTACACGAAGAGAATCCCCCCGGGCGCCCCGCGTGAGCTCGCGCTCACCCTGGGCCCACCTCGCCCAAGAATCAGTCGAAACAGCCGTACCAGTCTGCCGCGGAGGCAAGTGTGACCCCTCGATCTACCCCCATCCGAAACTACGCGCTGGCGCCCGCGCTCGCAGCGATTGCCCTCCTGGCCGGCTGCGCCAAGCCCGCCGCGCCACCGCCACGCGGCCCCGTCCCCGTCGAGACCGTCCTCGCCCGCACCCAGTCCGTCCCCCTCTACGGCGACTGGGTCGCCGTGACCGACGGCTTTGTCAACGCGCAGATCCAGCCCCAGGTCTCCGGCTACCTCATCCGCCAGGACTACAAGGAAGGCTCTGTCGTCAGCAAGGGGCAGGTCCTCTTCGAGATTGACCCGCGCCCCTTCCAGGCCGTCCTCGACCAGGCCAAGGCGTCTGTCGCCCAGGCCCAGGCCGCCGTTGCCCAGGCTCAGGCCCAGGCAGAGCTCTCCGGCATCAACGTCAGGCGCGACACGCCGCTGGCCCAGGCGCACGCCATCGCCCAGAGCATCCTC
>DASWUY010000152.1:0-8544 GCA_036401435.1 Acidobacteriaceae bacterium
GATCAGCGGGGTGCCGCGGCTGATCAAGATCTGCTCGTCCAGGTTTGTTCCGGAGCTGGTGCGGCGCGCCCTGCCCGGTCTGAAACTGCTGCACCTGCCCGTGCCCCCGTCTGCCATCCGCGCCGAGGCCGACAAACAGTATTTCTCGCTCGACCTTGCCGGCCCATGCTGGGAGCACATCCTGCAGACCCGCCGCGTGGGCGTGTATATTCCGGGCGAGATTACCGCGCCTGACTTCGACCTCACCATCGTCGTTGAAACCGGTCCCTAACCAGCGTCTCTCCGCGCGCACGAGCCTGCTTATGTCCGCATCTGCCGTCCCGCTTCGTTCCGCTGCAAACACCCTGGCCTCGCTGTTCAGCGAAGCCATGACAGCCATCCTGCGCGTGCGCTACGGCAAGCAGACCATCGGCGATCCGCAGTCCTTTCGCGAGCATATGCGCCGCCTGCTGCAGACGGCCATGCAGGAGGCGCGCAACGCCGGATACACGAGCGCGCACATCCAGATGGGGGTGCTGGCGACGGTCGGGTTCCTGGACGAGAGCGTGCTGAACCTGGGCGGCTCAGGAGCGGCAGGCAACGCTGCGGCGGCGGCGGACTGGTCGCGACGCCCGTTGCAGGAAGAGCTCTTCGGCGGGCACATTGCGGGCGAGACCTTCTTCCAGAACCTGGCCTCGCTGCTGCGCGAGGACAACAGCGCGCAGGTGGCCGATGTGCTGGAGCTGCACTGCCACTGCCTGCTGCTGGGGTACAAGGGGCGCTATGCGTTTGGCAACGCGGGCGAACTGGCGCAGCTGCTGCGCGGCGCCCAGGAGAAGATCGCGCGCACGCGGGGCGGGCCGGCAGCGCTGCTGGCGAGCCCTGTTACGGCGGCGCCGCCGGCCATCAAGCGGCGCGACCGCTGGAGCCGCGCACTGCTCTTTACAGCGATCGGCCTGGCTGCCGCGGTGCTGGTCTGCTTTGTCCTCTACAGCCTGCTGCTGCGCACCGGAGCCGGTACGCTGGCTTTCGATGAACCCGGCAGCCACCTTCAGCTGCAGGCCGGCCCTGCTGCCGCGGAACGAGGATAGCCGACATGGCCACCGCAACCGCACCTGCAAACACCAGCACGCTTGATTCCCTGCTCCGTGACGCGAGCGCCAAGCTCTCCTCTTCGGCGCGCAAGGGCGGAACGCTGCACACCCTGCCAATGCTCTACCTACTCGGAGACACGAACGCCGCCAAGACGACGGTGGTGCTGCGCACGGGCTGGAATGCGGAGATCCTGGCCGGGGAGACGATGCGGGACGGCGAAGTCTGCCCTACGGCCACGCTCAACCTGTGGTATGCCGATGGCGTTCTGCTGGCGGAGCCGGGGGCGGCGCTGCGCGGGGATCTGGCGCAGCTGCGGCGGCTATTTACAGCTACGCGCCCGGGCTCGGCCAAGTCCGCCTTCCGCGGCGCCGCACCCCTGCGTGCGGCGGTCGTCATGGTCAGCTGCGAGCGACTGCTGGGTCCGGCGGCCGAGCTGCAGGCGCTTGCCACGCACACCGGGGAACAGCTGCGCGAGCTTTCGAGGTTCCTCGGCACGACGGTCCCGGTGTATGTGCTTTTCACCAAGGCGGATCGCATTCCGTCCTTTGCGGCGTGGGCGCGCAACCTTTCTAACGAGGAGAGCGCACTGCTGCTTGGGGCCACCCCGCAGAACCTCTCCGCGGGCGCAGGCAGTACGTGGGCCGAGACGGCGTCGGCCGCCATCCTGTCGAGCTACGACAATTTGCTGGGGGAGCTGGCGACGACGCGCCTGCCGCTGCTGGCGCGCGAAGCCGATGGCGGGCGGGCGGCGGAGAGCTACGAGTTCCCCCGGGAGATGCGCAAGCTGCGCGCCTCGCTGGCCGCCTTCCTGATTGAGCTGGTGCGCCCCAGCCAGCTGCATGCCAGCCCGCTGCTGCGCGGCTTCTACTACACAGGCGTGCGCGCGCAGCTGGTCGAGCAGGTGGTCTCCGCGGCTGTACCTGTGCCTGCGACGCAGCGCGATGCAGGGGCGACGGGCATCTTTTCTACCCCCGGCCTGGCGGCGCCCGCGCCCGCGCCGCTACGGACGGTGACCCAGAAGACGGCGCAGTGGACCTTCCTGCCGCGGTTCTTTCCGCAGGCGGTGCTTGGGGACGCCAACTCGCTGGCGGGTGGCACCACGCGGTATGCGTCGTTTCTGCAGCGGCTGGTGTACGGCACAGCGGCCGCGCTGCTGCTGCTGCTTCTGCTCGCGTTCACCGTCTCCTACTTTCACAACCATGCGCTCGAGCAGCAGATGGCAGCGGCGGACCAGCAACTCTCGCGCAGCCAGGCCGCCGGCGGGAACAGCAGCATGGCGGTGGCGAGCGTAACCCAGTTGCAGGACCTCGACTCGCTGCGCGCGCAGCTGGTGCAGCTGGAGCAGTGGCATGTGCATGGGGCGCCGCTCAGCTATCGCTGGGGCCTCTACCATGGCGACCAGCTGCTGGGGCCGGCGCGGCGGGCCTACTTTGAACACTTTCGCGCGCTGCTGCTGGAGCGCACGCAGAACAACCTGGTGCAGAACCTGGGCAGCCTGCCTGCGACCCCGGCGCCAAGCGCGGACTACAACACCACCTACTCCGCTCTGCGAGCCTACCTGATTACCACGTCCAACCCGGAGAAGAGTACGTCTGCCTTTCTGGCTCCGGTGCTGACGACGAACTGGCAGAACAACGCGGTGCTGAACACGCCGGAGCAGCAGACGCTGGCGCAGCGGCAGTTCGCCTTTTACGGAGACGAGCTGCCGCAGGCCAACCCCTACTCGATCCAGCCGGTGGGCACGGCCGTCACCCACGCACGCACCTACCTGGCGGGTTTCGGCGGCTTTGAGCGGATCTACCAGAGCATGCTGACGGCAGCAGGCAAGCAGGCACCGGGAATCGACTTCAACGCGCAGTTCCCTCACTCGTCTGAGTCGGTGGTGGAGCCGCACACGGTGCTGGGGGCGTTTACCCCGGCGGGCTACACCTTCATGCAGAATGCGCTGGCGCACCCGGACATTTACTTCCGCGGCGAGCCCTGGGTGCTGGGCGACCAGGCGCCGCCGACCATTGATCCCGGTCCGCTGAAGCAGCAGCTGGCCGCTCGCTACACGGCAGATTACCTGTCGACGTGGCGCGCCTTCATGCATGAGGCGCAGGTGGTGCGCGCGCGCAACTTGGCGGATGCGGGCGGCAAACTTGCGTTGGTCTCAAGCAACAACTCGCCGCTGCTAGCGCTCTTCTACACGGTGTCGCACAACACCGCGGTGCCAGACAAGGGGATTGCGGATGCATTCCAGGCCCCGCAGGCGCTCGTCTCGCCGGGCGCCAAGGACCAGTACCTGGGCGCCGGCAACAAGAGCTACGTGGATGCGCTGCTGGCCCTGCGCGGGGCGGTGCAGCAGGTGACGGCGAACCCGGCGGGCGCGAGCGACCCCGCGGCCGCGGCGCCTATCTCGGCCTCGGCGACGGCGGCGCACCTGGCCGCGCAGCAGACGGCGCAGGGCTTCCGCATCGACGCGCAGGCGCACATGGACAGCGCCACGCTGGCGCTGATGGAGGCGCCCATCACCTCGGCTGAAGGCCTGGTGCATGGCCTGGGCCCAGCGGCCGCGAATGCCGGAGGCAAGAGCTTCTGCTCGGCGTGGAATGGCCTGTTCGCGAAGTCGCCTTTTAACCCGGCCAGCGCGGTGCAGGCCACGCCGGCCGAGGTGACGGCGCTGCTGCAACCCGGCTCAGGCCAGCTGTGGACCTTTTACAATGCCAACCTGAAGTCGCTGCTGGTGCAGCAGGGCAGCCAATACGGCCTGGCGCCGAACCCGCCGATGCAGGTGAATGCTGCCTTTCTCCGCTTCTTCAACCGGGCCGCTGATCTTTCTGCGACCTTCTTCCCTGCCGGGGCGACGGCGCCGACGCTCACCTTTGTGCTGCACAACCAGCCCACCAAGGGCGTGCAGAAGGCGGTGCTGAAGGTGGACGCGCAGACGCTCGCGCTGAACGACCCGGCGAAGCAGTTCACCTGGTCCGCTGCGAGTGCTGCGAGCGCCAGCTTGACGGCAAACGATCTGCCGCTGACCTTTACCGGGCCCTGGGCGGTCTTCCAGATGCTCGACAAGGCCAAGACTCAGCACGGGACGGCGCCCAACACCTACCTGCTCAGCTTTGCGCTGGAGCTTGCGAACACGCCGGTGCGCGCGCCGGACGGAACGCCCATCGTGGTGGATTACGAGTTGTCAGGGCCGGGGGCGTCGGTGCTGGCGCCGGGAGGCATGAGCGGCCTGCGCTGCGTGGATACGGTGGCCCACTAAGGGCGCTTTCAGGACTCGCAGCTGAGCAGCAGGCAGGTGACGTTATCGGCAGCGCCGCGGGAGCGGGTCAGCTCGACGAGCGCCGCGCAGGCCTGGTCCGGGCTGACGGAGGGTCCGGCGACTTCGGCCATCTCATGGTCGGCCACATAGCGGGTCAGCCCATCGCTTACCAGCAGGATCCGATCTCCTGGGGCCAGCTCGGCGGCAAAGAGATCCGCCTCGACGGTGGGCGCGATGCCGACCGCGCGGGTGATGGTCGAGCGCAGAGGTGAGTGGATGGCGGCCTCTTCAGTGAGTAGACCGGCACGCACCTGCTCGGCCACGAAGGAGTGGTCGGCGGTGATCTGGGTCGAGCTACCCTCGCGCAGCAGGTAGGCGCGGCTGTCGCCCACGTTGGCGATCACGGCCTTGTTTCCTTCAAGCGCCATGGCGACCAGGGTGGCGCCCATGCCGCGCAGCTCGGCGTCGGCCTGGGCGCGGGCATGCACGGCTGCGTTGGCGCTGCCGACGGCGTGGTAGAGGGCCTCAGCAAACGAGGGGATGTGCTCTCCCTGCGCCTCGCGCAGCAGCCGGTAGCTGGCAATGAGCTGTTCAACGGCCAATTGGCTGGCGATCTCGCCGCCCGCACTGCCGCCCATCCCGTCCGAGACGGCGAAGATGCCGGCGGAGAGGTCATAGGCGAAGCTGTCTTCATTGTTCTGCCGGCGGCAGCCGACATCGGTCTGTGCTGCCACCACCATGCGTTCGCCCATCCTGCTGCCACGCTCCGCCGGGAAAAGCCTCTCCACTATCCAGCAGGGAGCGAGCCTTGTCCAGAACTCTTGTCCAGAACTCTTGTCCGGAACTCGTGTCCGGAACTCGTGTCAGGGGGAGGGCCCGGAGGCGGCACGCGGGCCTAGAAGACGTAGAGGTGCATGAGGACGAGGACCAGCACCAGCATGATGGCGATGCCGCCGGCGCCGTAGTACCCCCATTGGCGGGTGTAGGGCCAGGCGGGCAGTGAGGCGATCAGCATCAGGACCAGGAAGGCAAGGAGCAGGTCTACCACGCGGAGACCTCCCGCGCGGCCGGAGTCCGGCGGCTGGCGAGTGGATCGGCGCGATCCCAGCACCAAGCCTGCTTCACTTGGCACGCTCTGGGAGGGCACGCTCGGAGAGGGCGCGCGCCCGGCCCAGGATGGCAAGGAACATGGCCGCGGTCAGCCTGCCGGTATTCGTATTCTGCAGGGATGGATGGTAGGTGGCGAGCAGCATGCGATGGCCGGGGATGGCGTACTCCGCGCCGTGCGAAAACACCATGCCGGTACGACGGTCTATCTGCCCGGTGCGGACCAGGTGGGACGTGAAGCCGTCAAAGGCGATTTTGCCCAGGGCGATGACCACCCGCAGCCGGCTGAGCAGGCGCATCTCCTGGTCCAGGTAGGGCGAGCAGGCGGCCAGCTCGCCGGGGGACGGCTGGTTGCCAGGGGGCGCGCAACGCACCACCGCGCTGATCCACGCATCGTGGAGGCGCATGCCGTCGTGGCGCGAGACCGCGTGTGGCTGCGAGGCGTAGCCGGCCTCGTGCAGCAGGGGAAAGAGGAATCCGCCGGAGCCATCGCCGGTGAAGGGCCTGCCAGTGCGATTGGAGCCATGCGCCCCGGGCGCCAGGCCCAGCAGGAGCACCCGAGCCTCCGGGTCTCCGAAGGAGGGGACGGGGCGGCCCCAGTAGGCCTGGTCGCGATAGGCTCGCCGCTTCTCACGCGCCACCTGCTCGCAGTAGGTGCGCAGACGCGGGCAGCGATTGCACCCGACGACGGCCGTCTCCAGCTGCTCAAGGCTCTCGATGCTGGCTGGAGGCGGCTGCAGGGCTGCGGCCGACCGGATCGACGCTTCGACTGGAGCCTGCAGATCACCCACGCGAAAGTTCCTCAAGATGCTTTGCCGCTTGTTTTCGCGCCCTGCTTTGAGAGCCCAGGCGCGGGAACAGAGCACAGGTGACAGGATAGCCCCTGCTCGTGGGGAGCATGTGAGAGTGGGGCGCGTGAGCCCGGAAGCGGCGTTCGGCAGAGTGGCTGTTTCTGTGGCGTCAGTCGTGTTCCAGCCGCGCCGATTGGAGCTCTGTCCTCGTTGCTCAGCGGGGCTCAGGCGCCCGTCCACACTTTGGTGCGCCACGGTTTGACCCGCCCCCGAAAGCTCCGTAGCATGGGGAGAAGCCGTCCCGCCTGCTGCCCGGTTCCCTCACCCGCCCCCGCACAAACGGCCACCTCAACGCACGGGACGAGCACCCCACTGGAAGGCACACGTTGAACGCAGCAGAGACAGTTGAGACCGATCCGCAGCAGGAGCTGGCCGCGCCCGAACACGCCGGCCAGACCGAGCACGACACGCAGCCGCACCAGGGGCATGGGCACGACGACGACGAACACCAGCACGCCCCCGCTCTCCATCCCGAGCTGACCCGCAGCCTGGAGGTCGAGATCCCGGCCGAGGAAGTCTCTGCCGCGTTCCGCACGGTGACCAAGAGCTATAGCAAGCAGGCGCGGATTCCGGGCTTTCGCATCGGCAAGGTTCCGCCCACGCTGATCCGCTCACGCTTCCAGGAGCAGATTCGGCAGGACGTGGTGGAGCGCATCCTGCCGGCGCATTTCCGCGCAGCCATCGAGAAGAGCGGACTGAAGCCGGTTTCGCAGCCACAGGTCACCGAGCTGCACCTGGCGGACAACGAACCGCTGAAGTTCAAGGCTGTGTTTGAAGTGCTGCCGGCGATTGATATTACGGGCTACCAGGAGATACGGGTGCCGCGGCCGGATACGGCGCTGACCGAAGCAGAGTTCGAGGCGGAGCTGGAGCGGGTTCGGGACTCGCGGTCCACGATGGAACCGGTCGGGGAAGAGCGCCCGTTGCGAGAAGGCGACTGGGCCCAGATCACGTTCAAGGGGCAGGTCCAGCCGGTTGGTGAAAGATTGGAAGCTTCCGGCGCACCGATCGACTTACCGATCGATGAACCGATCGAAGGCTCGGATGTGTCGGTGGAGGTGGGGGGCAAGAACACGCTGCCCGCGTTCAGCCAGGCGCTCGAAGGGGCCAATGTGGGCCAGGAGCTCAAGTTTGAGGTCGCCTACCCGGCAGACTTTGGCGAAGCGCGTCTGGCCGGCAAGACCATCGCCTACGATGTCGAGGTCAAGGGGATCAAGCGGCGCATCGCTCCGGAGTTCAACGACGAGTTTGCCCGGGAGCTGGGCGAGTACGAGACGTTTGAGCAGTTTAGGAGCGAACTGCGGGAGCACCTGGCGAGCGACAAGCGGCGGCGCCTGGAGGCAGAAGCCAAGGATCAACTGCTGGGCGCGCTGGCCGAGCGGTACCAGTTCCCCATCCCCGAGTCGCTGGTGCACCAGCAGGTGGATGCGCGACTGGACCGGGGTCTGCGTGCGCTGGCGCAGCAGGGCATGCGGGAAGAGGATATGCGCAAACTCGACTTCGGACGGCTGCGCGCGGCCCAGCGCGACGCGGCGATCAACGAAGTGAAGGGAATGCTGCTGCTGGATCGGATTGCCGAGGAGGAAAAGATCGAAGCCTCGGCGGCCGAAGTGGAACGCGAGCTGGAGATTGTGTCAGTGCAGACACGCGAGCCGCTGGAGACGCTGCGCGCGCGGCTTACCGAAGATGGCAGCATCGTGCGTCTTCGCGAACAGGTTCGCAGGGAAAAGACAGGAAACTTGCTGTTCGAGCGTCTCGGGGCCTAAGCTCGGGGGCAGGTTGGCATAGCAGAAGAGCGGCAGTCCGCTCGGTGGAATGGAGAGTCAGGCAGAGTATGGCATTGGTACCTATGGTGGTAGAGCAGACGAGCCGCGGTGAGCGGGCTTACGACATCTATTCGCGTCTGCTGCGCGACAACATCATCTTTCTCGGCACGCCGATTGACGACCAGATCGCGAACCTGATTATTGCGCAGATGCTTTTTCTCTCCGGCGAGGATCCGGAGAAGGATATCCAGCTGTATATCAATTCTCCGGGCGGTTCGATCACGGCCGGGCTGGCCATCTATGACACGATGCAGTTCATCAAGAACGACGTGGTGACCTACTGCATCGGCCAGGCGGCCAGCATGGGCGCGTTCCTGCTGATGTCGGGCAAGGCCGGCAAGCGGTTTGCGCTGCCCAACTCCCGTATCCTGATCCACCAGCCGTCCATGGGCGGGGTGTCCGGCCAGGCGACCGATATCGACATCCAGGCGCGCGA
>DASWUY010000153.1:0-3080 GCA_036401435.1 Acidobacteriaceae bacterium
ATTGACCTCTATCTTGAAGTGATCGAGGAGCAGGCGGAGCAGGGGGTTGACTACTTCACCATTCATGCTGGAGTGCTGATCCAGTATGTACCCATGGTCTCGAGGCGCATCACCGGGATCGTTTCTCGTGGCGGCGCTATCATGGCGCAGTGGATGACGGCGCACCACAAGCAAAGCTTCCTCTATGAGAACTACGACCGGATAGTAAAGGTGATGGCCAAGCACGACGTCTCCTTCTCGCTTGGCGACGGACTGCGCCCAGGCTGCGTCGCCGATGCTTCCGATGAGGCGCAGTTTGCAGAACTGAAGACGCTGGGAGAGTTGACACGCAAGGCCTGGCAGTCCGATGTACAGGTCATGATCGAGGGGCCGGGTCACGTGCCGCTCGACAAGATCGCCGAGCAGGTGGAGAAGGAAGTCGAGTTGTGCGATGGCGCGCCCTTCTACGTGCTGGGGCCGCTGGTCACCGATATCGCGCCGGGGTACGACCACATCACCTCCGCCATTGGCGCGGCCATGATCGGCTGGAAGGGCGCCTCCATGCTCTGCTATGTCACCCCGAAAGAGCACCTCGGGCTGCCGAACGAGAAGGATGTGAAGGATGGCATGATCGCCTACAAAATTGCCGCGCATGCAGCCGACATCGCACGACACCGGCCGGGCGCCCGGGATCGCGACGACGCCATCTCCTACGCGCGTTACACCTTCGACTGGGAAAAGCAGTTTGCCCTGTCCCTGGACCCCGAGACAGCACGCGCCATGCACGACGAGACCCTGCCCGATGATTACTACAAGGAAGCCGCGTTTTGCTCCATGTGCGGACCGAAGTTCTGCTCTATGAACTGGTCCAGCAAGGTGGACGAGTTCAACAAGGAGTATCACGGCCTGGAGAAGAAAGACCTCTCCCAGTTGGTGATCCTCCAGGCCGAACAACTCGCCGCAAAGAGCTAAAGCTAGCTAACGCCTAACTCATGCAGCAGGAAGGCGTAATCGAGAGCGATCTCCTTCAAGTAATCGTACCTGCCGCTGGCGCCGCCGTGGCCTGCCGTCATGTTGGTGTGCAGCAGGATAGGGTGCTCGCCAGTGTTCAGCGTGCGTAGCTTGGCCACATACTTGGCCGGTTCCCAGTACATGACCTGCGAGTCGTGAAGCGATGTTTTGACTAACATGGCAGGGTAACTCGCTCGGCGCAGGTTGTCATAGGGCGAGTAACTGAGCATGGTCTCAAAGGGCTCAGGTTGGTTAGGATCGCCCCACTCCTCGTACTCGGGCACCGTCAACGGGAGCGAGGCGTCGAGCATGGTATTCATCACGTCGACAAAGGGCACCTGCGAGAGAACCGCGCGAAAGAGGTCCGGGCGCATGTTGACCACCGCGCCCATAAGCAGTCCGCCGGCAGAGCCCCCCTGGATCGCTACCCGGGCGGGATCTCCGTAGCTGTGAGCAGTCAGGTGCTCCACAGCGGCAATAAAGTCAGTGAACGTGTTGCGCTTGTGGCTCAGGCGCCCGGCGTCGTGCCAGGGCTTGCCAAGGTCGCCGCCCCCCCGGATGTGGGCGTAGGCAAGGATAAACCCGCGGTCAAGCAGCGCGAGCCGGTTGGAACTGAAGCCGAGCGGCAGGGAGTAGCCATACGAGCCGTAGCCATAAACATGCAGCGGCCCGGCGCCGGGTAGACGCCTGTCGCGACGGTAGACGAGCGAGACAGGCACCTCAACGCCGTCCGGCGCGCTGGCAGAGACGCGCTCCGACGCGTAGAGGGTGCAGTCAAAGCCGCCCGGGACCTCCTGCTGTTTCAGCAGCGTCGATGCGCCTGTCGCGAGTTCGTAGTCGTAGACGGAAGAGGGGGTGACGAGCGACTGGTAGGCATAGCGAATGCGGTCGGTGTCAAACATCCGATTGCCGGAAAGGTGCACGCTGTAGGCCGGCTCGGGAAACGCGATCTCGGCCTCACCGGAGATGGCTTCGCCCTCACCCGCGAAGAAGAGCAGGCGCAGGTGCTCGAGTCCGCCACGCCGCTCAGCGGCGACCGCGCATGAGGCAAACAGGCTAACGTCTTCAAGCATCACGTCCTCTCGATGAGCAATCAGCTCCTGCCAGTGGGTCTTGCCCGGGGCGGACAGGGGCGCGGTGACCAGGCGGAAGTTGCGCCCGTGGTCGTTGGTGCGGATGTAAAGGCGGCCAAAGCGATGGTCGGCGTAGTACTCGATGGTGTCTTCACGCGCCGCGATCAGGGTAGGGGCAGACTCCGGCGCGTCGGCCGGAATGAGCCAGCCGCTGGACGTGGTGTGGCTGCCGCTCTCGACCAGGATCAGGACCCCGTCGCGGGTCCGGCCCGCTCCAAGATTGAATCGTTCATCCGGCTCTTCCAGGACCAGCACATCCTCGGCATGAGGCCCGCCGAGCGTGTGGCGCCAGAACTGAAACTGACGCTTCTGGCTTTCATCTTCCACGGTGTAGAAGAGGGTGCGGTTGTCGGCCGCCCAGACGATGGAACCAACCCGCTCCACGCGCTCGGCGAAGAGCTCACCGGTGCGCAGGTCCTTCACCTGCAGGGTGTACTGGCGAAAGCCTTGCGTGTCGGTGGAGTAGGCCACCAGCGTCCCGTCGTCTGACACCGTCAGGCCGCCAATGGCCATGAAGGACTCGCCCGCGGCAAGCGCCTCCACGTCCAGCACGATCGCCTCCGGCGCCTGCTCGTAGCTCGCCCGGTCGCCCGCCTTGCGGCAGTACACCGGGTATTGCGCGCCCTCACTGGTGCGGGTGTAGTACCACCAGCCATTCTCTTCGGCCGGCACGCTGACGTCGGTCTGCTTGATGTGCGAGAGCATCTCCTCGTAAAGCTGTGATTGAAGCGGGAGGGTAGGCGCGAGGATCGCGTCGGTGTAGGCGTTTTCCTCTGCCAGGTACTCGAGCACCTCGGGGCTTTCCTTGTTGCGCAGCCAGGCGTACTCGTCGACCAGGGTATGGCCGTGGAGGTGCGTTTCGGTGCGTTCGGCACGCGCGTGGGGCGGTACAGGGGCAGTCGTCGTTTGGGTCATCGTCTTTGAGGATAGCGCTCCGTCTGCACGCCGGGTGGCGGG
>DASWUY010000154.1:0-1804 GCA_036401435.1 Acidobacteriaceae bacterium
GGTAGTGGATGTTGGCCGCGCGCGGAAGCTCGTCTTCCCGGATCTTTACGACAGGACCCACAAAGATGAGCTGCCAGGCCGGCTCGCAGGCGGCGACGGTGGCGATCAGTTCCCGGTTGAGCCGCTCGTCCAGCACACCAAAGAAGCCGATACGGGGATGAGGGATGGAGGCCTGATCCTCGGGGTCCTCGTGGGGGAGGCGGCTGGCGGCAAAGTGAGCGCGATCCACGCTGCTCGGGAAGAGGTGAACATTCGGGTGGAGCCCGCGCTTCTCGGCGAAGAGGCTACGGCCGCCCGTGAAGACGACATCCGCCCTGGCGAAGAGTTCTTGTTCGAGCTTCACCAGTTCCGGCGGCGCGCCCTGGAAGGCAGAGAGCTGGTCCATGCAGTCATAGACAGTGGCAGCCGGTGCCAGGTGGCTCGTGAACAGGAGCGCCATCGGCGTGTAGTACCACGCAATGAAGTCGACGATTCCCGCGTCCAGCAGCCACTGGTCGAGCAAAGCTCTCTGCGCGTCGATGGCCTGCGCAATGCTGTATCCGTGAGGCAGGATCGGCGTCAAGACCTGGACGCCCTCGGGCTGGTCCTCAACCCGTAGCGACGGCTCGCGCGCCTCCGTCTGCAGCGGCTCCTCCAGAAAGTACACCCGGGCGTTGGCCGCAGCGCGGGTCATCAGGTGCTGGGGGCGCTGGTAGACGAAGTTCCAGCGAAGATGGGAGAAGCAAAGAATGGTGGGACGCGGGGTAGGAGCCTGCCTATGGCTGTGCCCGTTCAATCCAGCTGCTGGCAGCATTCACTCTCCTTTCACCTAGATGCACGGAGGTACGGGGGTGTTTGCCCGGCCCGTAAACGTCCCGCTTCCGCTCCTGCTTCGATGAGCCCGCCCCCGGATCGGCAAGTCCTTAACCGTGCCTGCGCGATACTCTTAGCCATGGCCAGTTTTGAGCCGCGCGGCTATGCCGCAGCGTTTCTCCTCATAGCGCTCGTGCTGCTCTCCCTGCTCTGCCGCTGGCTGGCAGCCCGAGTGAGGCGCCCCGCGGCCGTCTGGGGCGCGGGCGCCTACTTGGCCTTGGTCCATTTGGTCTGCCTTGCTGGGCTCCTGACCAGTTCAAACTTTGACAGCGGGCTAGCCCCGCTTACACTCCTGACCTTTCCTTTCAGCATAACGGTGGCCAATGACCACTATTTGCCCGGTTTTGACACATTGCCGGCCCTGACTTCGAACTACGTTCGCTACGTGCTCTATTTCGGTGGCCTCAACACGCTCTTGATCGGCGCCTTTCTGCTCCTGGTCGTCCCTACCCGAGGCCGGCACGTGGCACGTGGACCTGTTCTATAGGGCGAAATGTCGGCCGACCGCCACTTGACGGCGTTGACACACCGCTCACACGTCCAAACGACCATCCGGCTGACCGACCTTTGCTCCGCATCCGAACGCTCTAGTACCATCACCCAGAGAGGTTCGGGCAGTCTTTCAGCTGCTCGACCGGAAGCCCGCGAACCCACTGGCGCACACGCGACTGGTGCCGGCCGCAGGCTGCTTCAACTCATGCGCCATGGAGGGAAGTACCCATTGTCCACACGCGATAAGTTCCTTTTCACCTCGGAGTCGGTCACCGAGGGCCATCCCGACAAGATCGCCGATCAGATCTCCGACGCCATCCTCGACGCTTGCCTTGAGCAGGACCCCTACTCCCGCGTCGCCTGCGAGACCCTGACCGCCACCGGCCTTGTCGTTATTGCCGGCGAAATCACCACCCAGGCCTACGTCGACTTTCAGCAGCTGGTCCGCGGCGTCGTCGCC
>DASWUY010000155.1:0-2512 GCA_036401435.1 Acidobacteriaceae bacterium
CTCGAGCTCCAGGTGGAGCGCGGGGGCGACGAGCTCCATGGCGTCGCTGACGGCCTGGACCTGGGAGGGGGTGAGGGGCGGGCCGACGGGGTCGAGCAGGCAGCGGGTGAGCAGGAGGGCGGCCGCGGCGTCGAGGTCCAGGTGTGCAATGGCTTCCTGATCTTCGCCGCGGGGGAGGCGGAAGCGGACAAGGCGGGAGGGCGACTCGCCGGGCGCGGGCAGCTGGACGGTGTAGGAGGGCGCGGTCTGAGGTTGGCCATCGAGAGGGATGCGGGAGGAGTCGAAGTCGACGTCCATCTCCTGGCGGCAGGCAGGGCAGGAGGCGACCGCGTGCACGGCGTCGCCGAGGGTGAGCCGGCGGATCTGGAGGACGAGGTAGTCGCGGTCGCCGGAGAGCAGGCGGCCGGCGAGGCTGGGCTGGCCCTCTGCAGAAGGGGGCGGGACGACGCAGGCCTCGATGAGGCGGCTGGTGAGCAAGGCGGCGGGCAGGTCGCGGGAGCGCGCGAGCCAGTCCTCTTCGTGGCCGGTGAGGGGGTGAACGGTGACCACGGTGGGGTAGGCGGTGTCGGGCCGGCCGGCCTGGTCTGGGTCTGCGTCGTGGCTTGTGGCGAGGTTCGGAGCAGGGCCGGGGAAAAGGCCGCCGGGGAGAACGACGCGGCTGGACAGATAGGGTTGGGCGGCCATGGGGAGGTTAGCCGACCCTTGCGGGTCCTACCTTCTCGTTGACGGCGAGGTCGCGCTCAAACCACTCGTATTCAAGCTTGACGGTGGTGATGGCGACGGCGTTGGCGCCGGAGTCGAGATCGGGCAGGGCCTGGTACTCGGAGACCCAGCAGCTGAAGAGGTTGTAGGAGAGAGCCTTGACGCCGGCCTCGTCGTAGACGTCGAGGGTGATGTTTTTGCGGAACTCGCCCAGGCTGGTGAGGGAGTGGCTGGAGAAATCGTTGACCAGGTTGGCCCAGTCTTCAAAAGCGGTGTCGTAGGTGACGCCGGCCTCAAGGGTGACGGCTGCGAAGGAGGTTTTGCCGGGCAGCTTGCGGCTGGTGATGTTGACGCCGGCCTCGTGGTATTCGACCATCTCGGTGGTGCGCTTGAGGCCGCCCATCTTGGTGAGTCCGGCGACGTACTGGCCGTCCCATTTGACGCGGAAGCGAAAGGTCCGGTAGGGGTCGAAGCGGTTTGTCGCGGCATTCAATCGAGCCATCACTTACTCCTGAACTTACTCGTGGGCGGCATGGGCGCCAGGGCACCAGCCAGTGCGCGTTGTGGCGCCCCCGTTCGGGGGGGCGCCG
Organism: Acidobacteriaceae bacterium; assembly: GCA_036401435.1. Lineage (GTDB taxonomy): Bacteria > Acidobacteriota > Terriglobia > Terriglobales > Acidobacteriaceae > EB88. The sequence continues at coordinate 1,293 of DASWUY010000155.1, forward strand.
GACAGCTAGCTGGCTGTCTGGTTGACCTTCTGGCTGAGTTTGAGGACGACAAACTCTGCCGGCTTGAGGGGGGCGAAGCCCACCAGGATATTGACGACGCCGTTGTCGATGTCCTGCTGGGTGGTGGTGGTGCTGTCGCAGGCGACGAAGAAGGCGTCGTCGGGGGTCGAGCCCTGGAAGGCGCCGGCGCGGAACTGGGTCAGCATGAAGGCGCGGATGTTCAGGCGCAGCTCGGCCCAGAGGGGTTCATCGTTGGGCTCAAAGACGGCCCACTGGATGCCGTAGTAGAGGCTGGTGCGGAGGAAGACGGCCATGCGGCGCACGGGAACGTAGCGCCAGGAGGCATCGCTCGCAAAGGTGCGTGCGCCCCAGACGACGAAGCCGCTGCCGGGCACGGTACGCAGGACGTTGACCGAGACCGGGTTGAGCGAGTCCTGCTCGGTATCGCTGACGGTGGTGGCGAGCGAGAGCGCGCCGGCCACGCCGGCCTCAGTGCCGGCGGGCGCCTTGAAGACGCCGCGCGAGTTATCGATGCGGGCGTAGATGCCGGAGACAAAGCCGGAGGGGGGCAGCAGGATCATGGGATTGCGGCCGGTGCCAATGGGGTCGGCGCTCCACACCCAGGGGTAGTAGACGGCGCCAAAGTCGCCCGCGGACTTATCGAGCGGGGTGCCGTTGAAGCCGGTGGTGGCGAAGGTGACGGCATCCTGGATGGTGTTGGGGGTGGGCTGAGCGCCGGGAACGCGGGCGGCGTTGACGAGGCCGAAGGAGCCGAGGTCGCCGACAAAGACGCAGTCCTGGAGCGGGCGAGTGTTCTTGCAGTAGTCGACGCCGGCGTTGACGGTGGCCGGGTCGCCCTGGCCGGGGATGGCGATGATCTCGACGTCAGTGATCTTGTCGAGCGCGTACAGTCCGGTGCCGGCGAGTTTGTTGGTGGCAGCGGGCTCGCCAAGGTAGTGGGCCGAGGAGACGGCGGGGCCGTCGGCGCCGCATGTGAGCAGAGTGGCGAGGTACTGCGCGGGGTAAGTGGGCGGACTGGTGACTTTGACGGCCGAGTTAGCAGGGCGCGCCGTGATGTCCGCAGTGATGGCGATGTACTGTGACCTGCTGTTGACGGCGGTAAGCGCATATTGCGCCGGGTTGAGGGCGGCCGGGTTCTGGCTCTGGCTGAGATAGGTGACCTGGTCGTAGGCTTCAACCGCGGTGGCGCCGCTGCCGGA
>DASWUY010000156.1:0-7326 GCA_036401435.1 Acidobacteriaceae bacterium
TGAGCAGCGCTGGAAAGGAGAGAAAAGAGCCGCCGCCGGCAACGGAGTTGAGCAGGCCGGCCAACAGCGAGGCGCAGCAGAGCCAGACGGTCCGCCACTCCGCATGAACCCTGGAAACAGCCATGAGCAGGCCAGCTGGCGGCGCATGCGGGATGAGAACCATGAAGCCCCTATTGTAGAGGCCTTGATTCTCTCCGAGGGCAACGCCAGCAGCGCGGCTTAGCTGGTGCGCAGCTGCGGCGTTGCCGCCATCAGGGTCTGCGTGTAGGGGTGGTGGGGCGCTTGTGTGACCTGCTCGCAGCTGCCAAGCTCGACAAGCCTGCCGCCCTGCAGCACGGCGATATCGGTGGCAAGGTAGCGCACCAGCGGCATGGAGTGCGAGATGAACAGGTAAGTGAGCGAGAATTCACGTTGCAGCGAACGGAGCAGATTCATGACCTGCGCACCGACGCTGACATCGAGGGCGGAGACAGGCTCATCGAGCACCAGCAGCTCGGGTCGCAAGGCGAGGGCGCGCGCGATGTTGATGCGCTGTCGCTGGCCGCCGGAGAACTCGTGCGGGTATCGGGGCAGCGCGGACTCGTCAAGGCCGACGGTGCGCAGGAGTTCAGCAGAGGCGGCGCGCAGGGACTGCCTGCTGCGGCCGGTTGCATGCTTGTGGATCAGGAACGGCTCGGCGAGGATGTTGGCGACACGCATGCGGGGGTTGAGCGCTGCGAAGGGATCCTGAAAGACGGGCTGCATGCGCCGCCTCATGCTTCGCAACGCTCGCGACGAGCTGCCGGTGATGGGGGCGCCGTCGAAAAGCACGCTGCCGGCAGACGGCTCAATGAGCCCGAGGACCATGCGCGCGATGGTGCTCTTGCCGGACCCCGACTCCCCTACCAGCCCCAGCGTCTCGCCACGGGTGAGAGTGAAGGAGACATCGTCGACCACGCGCGCCTGCGCGAGGGCGGCGCCCGAGCGGCGATAGCTCTTCGACAGGTGGGCAACCTCCAGCAGGGCCATACCACTTAGAGTAGCGGAGACGGGCCGCTGTATGCCTCCGGGAAAAGGCGGCGGCGGCGATCGCGAATGCACGATTGTGGCCGCTCCCTGAGTGCACTAGAGCCGGGGGTGAAGCGTGTGAAAGCCGGTGGCCTGCTGGTAGGCGCGCGCCAGGGCGCAGAGCTTTGCCTCCTGGTAGTGGCCGCCCAGGAAGGTGAGGCTGACCGGCGTTCCCGGGCCTCCGATGGAGTCATCCTCTCCATCGTCCACGTGCGGGGGGGTGGGTGCGTCGGCTCCGCGCAAGCCATTGGGCAGAATGACGGCAGGGTGGCCGGTGAGGTTGGTGGCAACCAGCTGGTCGCCGCCCGAGGAAGCGACGATGACATCGAAACTCTCAAAGAGCTTGGAGAGACCGGCGATGGCGAGAGACCGGGCGCGATTGGCTTGGACGTACTCCACTGCAGGATAGAAGCGGGCGACGCGGAAGCTGGTGGGCCAGTCGTCGGGCGACTGTTCGGTGAGCAGCGCATCGCGACCGGTCATGGTGAGCTCGTCGAAGGAGGCGGCAGCCTCTGCGGTCAGAAGCGGGACCATCGAGTCATAGGGCAGGCTGGGCAGCTCGACGGGCGAGAGGGTCAGGCCCATGCGCCGCAAAGCCTCGAGCCCCGCCACATCGTAGCGGTGGTCGTAGACGCGTCGCTTGTAGGCCTCGGCACGGAGGGCGATGCGCTCCTTTTGTCGCCTGGCCTGGTCAGGCGTTCGCGAGGGTGGCTTGTCGCCGGGGTGGCTGGACGCGGCTGGCTCGGCTGGTTCCTCTGTGGCCGGCTCGGAGGGCTTGGGCGCCTCGAAGTCGCTGGCCAGGAAACCCACGCGCAGCCGGCGCCAGTCCAGGTCCGCGTCCCAGTTGAAGGCGGCATCGCGCGCCGCCAGGTCATGGCCGTCGGGCCCGCGGATGACGCTGAGGACCGCGGCACAATCTTCGACCGCGCGGCAGATGGGGCCAAGCTTGTCCATGGTCCAACTCAGCGCCATGGCGCCGGTCCGCGGAACAAGGCCGAAGGTGGGACGCAGACCGGTGACCCCGCACCGCGTCGAAGGCGAGGAGATGGAGCCCAGCGTCTCTGAGCCGATGGCAAAGGCCAGGCAGCCGGCGGAGACTGCGGAAGCTGAACCGGCGGATGAGCCGCTCGACCCCTGCGTTGGGTTCCAGGGGTTGCGGGTGCGGCCGCCAAACCACTTGTCGCCCATGGCCAGGGCGCCGAGGGTGGTCTTTGCAACCAGCACGGCGCCGGCTGCGTCGAGGCGCTGGACTACGGTGGCGTCTTCGTGGAAGTGCTGCTGCTCGAAGCCGCCTGCGCCCCAGGTGGTGGGGTAGCCTTTGACGGCGAGCAGGTCCTTGGCTCCCCAGGGCAGGCCGTGGAGGGGGCCGCGATACCTGCCGGCTGCTATATCTGCGTCGGCGGCGCGAGCTTGGGCGAGAGCGCGCTCCTCGGTAAGCGTGATGACAAAGTGCAGCAGCGGGTCGTAGCGCCGCAGGCGGGCGAGGTACATCCGGGTGAGATCGGTCGAGCTGACCTTGCGCCGGCGCACCAGAGCCGCGAGATCCATGAGGGGAGAAAAGGCCAGGCCCTCGAGATTGGCGGGAAGGGTAGCAAGTGCGGGCGCCTGGCTGTAGCGCGGCTCGCGCTGGTCCCGGTTCACGGTCGCACCCGGAGGCAGGGGGTCGAAGACAAAGGCAGGCGCAACGCTGTTGGCAAGGTGCAGCTTGCGGATGGCCGCATACGCTTCACGCTGACCGTTCAGGCGCTCGAGCAGGACCTCCCGGTGCTCTGGTGCGACGGTGACGCCGGCGAGGGCGGCCGCCTGATCGATCATGGCCAGGGTTACGGGTGCTGCTGGAGGAGCAGCCGCGCTCGCACTTTGCGCGGCCAGGGTGTAAAGAATCCCGGGAAAGAGGGTCGAGCCCAGGCCCAAGGAGCCGGAGACAGAGAGAAAGGTGCGGCGATCGAGTGGCATGTTGGGGAGAGCAGCCTCCTGGCAGGGATGAGGCGAGTATGCCACGGACGAGCCAAAACGTAACCGGCGTTGTCTGTTTGACGCGGAGATGAGTTTGCGATATCAGTCTGAGCGAAGGGAATTGAGGGGGATAGCGGAAATGAAGATGGTCTTTGTGGTCGCACGGGTACTTCTGGGGCTGATCTTTTTCATCTTTGGGATGAACGGTTTTCTGCACTTCCTCCACATGCCGCCGCCGACCGGCTTGGCGCTGCAGTTCATGGGCGTGCTTTCTGCCTCGCACTACATGGTCGTAGTGTTTGCGCTGCAGGTCGTAGGCGGACTTCTTCTGCTGATTGGACGCTTTGTGCCGCTGGCGCTGACCCTTCTAGCACCGGTGATTGCGAACATCCTGCTCTTCCATGCCCTGATGGCACCGAGCGGGCTGCCGCTGGGTGTGTTTGCCTTGCTGCTCTGGTTTGTCATCTTCTACGGCGTGCGGACGGCATTTGCCGGGATCCTGTCTCCGGTGTGGCCGGTGAGCCGGTAGTTTAGCTGAGGCGAGCGGGCAGGGTGTCCGCGCTGGGCTGGAGAAAGAGCGGCCGGGCGATGCCTTTCTTGAGCGTGCGACTTAGCTCAAGCGTCATCTCGCCGGCTTCAAGCAAGGAGGTCACGCCCTCCGGGCTGAGGGGCTTGGAGAACAGGAAGCCCTGCACCATGTCACAGCTGAAGTCGTTCAGGTAGGACAATTCTTCCACGGACTCAACGCCCTCGGCTACGACCTTCTTCTTCAACGTGGCCGCCAGCTGGATGACCATGCGGACCATCTCGGCGCGGCGGTGGTCGCGATCCAGATGCCGCACAAAGCTGCGGTCTACCTTGATGATGTCAAAGGGGAACCGCAGCAGGTAGCTGAGCGACGAGTAGCCGGTCCCAAAGTCATCGAGGCAGACGGCGATGCCGAGGGCGCGGGCCTTGGTCAGCATCTCTTCGACGACCTGGTAGCCGCTCAGCAGCACGGATTCCGTGATCTCGAGCTTTAACAGCTGGGGCTCAAGGCCGCTGTCTCTGAGGCTGGCAGCGATCTCGTCCATCAGCCCGGGACTGGCAAACTGGAGGGCGGAGACGTTTACGGCCACGGTGAGGCGGGTGCCGAAGCGCTGGTTCCAGGCCTGGCACTGGTGGCAGGCCCGTCGCAGGACCTGGCGGCCCAGCTCGACGATGAGCCGGGTGTCCTCGGCTACGGGAATGAACTGCGCCGGAGAGACCACGCCGCGTTCCGGGTGGTTCCAGCGGGAGAGTGCCTCAAACCCTACGATGTTCTTGCCGGGGATGGCGTAGATGGGCTGGTAGTGCACGTCCATGGTGCCCTGAGACAAGGCCGTTCGGAGATCTGTCTCGAGTGCGAGCCTGTACTTGGCTGCGACCAGCATCTTGGGCGCGAAGATCTGCGCCCTGTCCTTGCCCAGGCCTTTGGCCTTGTACATGGCGCAGTCCGCGTCCTGGATCATGCCGTGAGCGGTGGCCCCGGGCGAGCTCAGCACCACGCCGACGCTGGCCGTGACATAGATGATGCGGGACTCGATCTCGAGTGGTGCGCGCAGGGTGTCAATCACCCGCTGCGCCAAAACCTCGGCCTGCTCCGCGTCCACCTGATCCAGGAGGACGACAAACTCGTCCCCGCCCTGGCGGGCGACCAGGTCCTGGCTTCGCACCGCCTGGCGCAGCAGTCCGGCAACGCGGAGCAGCAGCAGGTCACCAAAGGCATGGCCGAGGCCGTCATTGATGGTCTTGAAGCGATCAAGGTCGATGAAAAGCAGGGCGGTGGAGCGGCCGTGCTCTTCGTTCGCGATCTTGAGGCGGGCGTTCAGCTCCTGCTCCAGCATGGCTCGGTTAGCCAAGCCGGTCAGAGAGTCATGGAGCGCGGATTGCTGCAACTTCTGGTGCACGGCTTGCAGCTGCCACTCCCGCGCACAGGTGCGGCTGGCAAAGAGCACAAAGGCGATCGACAGCAGGATGCCCCCGGGAACGGGATACCGCTGGGCGAGAATGGCGGCGCCAGCCAGCGACATCAGGGCGAGCAGCAGGGCGCTGATGCCATGGAGATGACGCGGGATGTTGACCTTTCGCCCGCTCCACTGCTCAAACGGCGCGCTTGCCGACCCGCGGTAGAAGACGACGAGGACAAAGGAGGTAAAAGGCAGAGTCCAGCAAAGATCGACGAAGGATCCCATCTGCAGGCCTTGCGTCCAAAGGCCGTAGCCAAGCGCCGAGCAGGTTGCGTAGATGGCCATGTAGACGGTGAGGTTGCGATAGAAGAGCCGGTCCAGACCCCGCTCTGACATGGAGTAGCGAATGGCAAGGGCCAGCAGCAGGGCGACACTCTGGACGTTATAGGCGCGGGAGAGAGTGAAGACGGCCGCCCGCGAGTACAGAAGGGCGAAGACCAGCACGAAGAACAGGCCTGACTGCGCGGTGTCAAGCCAGCGTGCCTGGTCACGCTGACTGGTAAGCGGCATGCTGGAGGCGGCGAGCAGGATGGGGAAGGCCGAAACCAGCCAGGCGATGTCGCTGTAGGGGATAGGGTGGTGGGCCACAGGAAAGAGCAGCGCGTAGAGAAACAACAGCTGACCTGCGGTCCAGAGGAAGAAGGTAGCGGCAACCTGCAGCCAAAGGCGTTTCTGGTACTTGCTTCCGCAGGCTGACGCCTTGTGCAGGCAGAGCAGGGCGCAGAGCAGGGGGGCGAGCGCCTGCAGGATGTTCGACGCGATGGCCCCGTGGTGGGTAACCGCCAAGAGGACCCCGTGAGCGCCCTGCACAGCAAGGGCGCCGACGAGCAGCGCCATTGCTGTGCCATCGCGCAATCGCCGCGGCATGGTTTTCTGTTCAGAAGGGAACGCGGTGGTCTGAGAGTCCATGGCGGCTAGTCGCTATATCGGTAGCATCCGTCTTTTCCTCTAGAGACGACCTGCTTTTGTTCCGACCCTTGGTTTACCGCCGCACCCTCTGCTGCTTGAAAACAAGGACTTCTTATGCCAACCCTGATCGGCGCTGAATGTCGCGTTCCCGTAACGGAACGACGAAGCGTATGCCTGGGCAGGTTCCGTTCCTTGGGGGCTGTGTGCCGATCCTGCTGAAGATCTGAGAGCAAGCGTGCTGCGGAAGCCCTGCCGCAACAAAGACTTAGGGAGCCACCTGTTCCGGAACGGTTTGTGGCGCCCGGAACTCCGAGCTCCTGCGCTTGCCGCCGAACCTGGCGTTCAGCGCCGCCACCGTGGGCCTCTCCACATACACGTGGATGAGCACGGCGACGACGATCGAGAGCGCCGAGACGAACAGGGAGCCGGCGGGATGCCTCATATTCAAGTGGTGGAACCGCCAGGTGAACAGGCGATCGATCGAGTACTCGCAGTAGGGGTGGATCAGGTAAAGGATGTAGCTTGCGTCGCCGATCAGCACCAGCCAGGCGACCCGCAGGTCCCACCCGCCCCGCGAGAGCAGGCTCGCGCTAAGGATCAGGATCATGCAGAGAGACTCGGTGACGATCCAGTCGTAGCTCAACTCGGGGCGGTCGATGCCCTGCTGGCAGATCAGGCCGCCCATGCAGAGGAGCGTCACTGCGAGCCATCCGGGCCGCGTGCGCAGAGCAAAGCTCTCGGGCACGCGCCGGGCGATCTCATAGGCCGCGATGCCGAGAACGAACTCGATCATGATGCCGTTGCCGTAGAAGACCGGGAGCGCACCCGGCCGGCCATGGCAGAGGGCGGCTGTGGCGAGAACCACGGCTGAAGCCAGGAGCAGTGCGTGCCTGCGGTAGAGCAGCAGCCCCAACGCAATGGCGAGATAGAAGAACATCTCGTAGTTCAAGCTCCAGCCTACAAAGAGCAGTGGGCGGAGCAGGCCGTTCGACTTGAAGTAGGGGATGAAAAGCAGACTCTTGAGCAACTCGGGACCGCTGGCGCGGGTGGCCCCCATCAGCTGCGGCGACTTGAGGGCAGCAAGGAAGAGCAGCGCGGTCATGACCCAGTAGGGTGGGACGATCCGGATGAGGCGGCGCCGCAGGAAGAAGCTGGAGTTGGTCTCGCAGATACGGGCCATGATGTAGCCGCTGATGACGAAGAAGACGTCTACGCCGAAGGAGCCGATGGCACGCATGTGGGGCAGGATGAGGCCGGTGTGGAAGCTGACCACAGCGATGGCGGCAAAGGCACGCAGGCCCTGGATGTTATTGATCTTCTGGTTCACGCGCGCCTCGCTGCCGGGCTGGGCTCAGTGTACAAGAGGGCCTGGAGTCAGGTGAGCGCGCGGCACCTGAAGTAATGCCGGGGGCCTGGGGCCAGGTCG
>DASWUY010000157.1:0-11221 GCA_036401435.1 Acidobacteriaceae bacterium
GGCCATCCATACAGGCGCGCCGGGCACGCGGACCGATGGCGAAGGTGCGATTCAGCCTTCGTCGCAGGTGACCAAGAACCTGGTCGAGCTGGGCGCCGGTTCGGGCGGCGGCGCAGCCACGGGAGCTGTGTTCGGGGGGCCGGCAGGCGCTGCAGCCGGAGCCATAGTGGGCGCAGGCATCGTGACCGCACACCTGCTGCTGCAGCATCCGCATGATGCCCGCATCCAGCAGGGCTCCGAGGTAACGTTCAGCCTGACCGAACCAATGGACCTGGTGCCAACTCGTAACTGATCCTCCTGCTGTTTGCATGCAACAAAGACGGGCGCTCGCGTGGGCGCCCGTCTCTTTGCCTGGGTTCGACAATTGCCCGCGCCGTTCGCCCTGACGCATAATGGACCCGCCCTGAAGGAGGAGCAATCCATGGCGAACGAGAGCGCGGCACCTACCGGCTACCACACAGTGCAGCCTTACCTGATCTTCAAAAACACCCGCGCGGCCATCGACTTCTACACCCGCGTGTTTGGCGCCACCGAGAGAATGTGCATGGAGCGGGAAGGCCGCGTACAGCATGCGGAGTTGCTCATTGGGGACTCATGCGTGATGATGGCGGACGAGAACCCTGCGTTCCGTGCCTTCAGCCCACCACACTACGGAGGGTCGCCGATTTCCATGATGCTGTACGTAGCCGACTGTGACAGCACCTACACCACGGCAGTCGCTGCCGGGGCGACCAGCTTGAGTGAACCGGCAGACCAGCCTCACGGCGCTCGGGCGGCCATGGTCGTCGATCCATTCGGTTACTCGTGGTATGTGGCGCAGCACCTCCGTGACCTGAGCCCTGCGGAGCTCGAAGCGATGATGAAGGGTTCCTAGGTAGAGGGCTTGCGGCCTAACTCCATTCCTGCCGCTCTACGCACTGGGAACCCGGTCAAGCAAGCGCTTCCAGTTCTTCTCATTGCGCCGGAACGTCTTCTTCAGATCTTCGAGGATGCGCTCGAAATCGGTGTGCTCCCTCAGGCGGCTCCACGCCGGGTTTTTCGCAAACCATGGATAGTTCTCGTTACCGAGGTAGATGGCGCGGCGCAGCCAGTGCAGCGCTGCGCTTTCGTCGCCCTCTACCGCGTAGTAGGTAGCCAGACGGTAGGCCATCTCGCTGTCTGCCTCGGCCGCCGAGATCGAGTTCTGCTCGATCAGTGCGGCGGCTCGCTCCCGCTCACCCACCTGCACATAGCACATGGCCAGCGTGGGAAAGGCGAGACGCATGGTGTTATCGTCCTCGATCACATGCTCGAGGATGTCGATGGCCTGGCGGCTGTCGCCCTTGCGCATACGCTGGTAGGCCAGAGAGGTGCGCAGGAGCGGATGCCGGGGCTCAAGCGTCAGCCCTTTTTCGAGCTCATCGTCCGCCAGCTCCAGCTGATTTTGGTACTGGTACACGCGCGCCCGATGGTTGTAGATAACGGGAGCGTTCGATGGGTCAAGCCGCAGCGAGACGTTGAACTGCATCATGGCGTAGTCATACATGCCGTCCAGGCGCATGGTCACGCCTGCCACCATGTGTACCTGCGAATCATTGGCAGCAGTGTGCAGCAGGTGCTCAATGCCGTGGCGGGCGCTCTCTTTTTCGCCGCGCGAGAGCAGCATGTAAACGCGATAAAGATTCGCCTCGACCGACCCCGGGTCGAGCTCGAGCGCCTGGTCAAACGCCTTGCGCGCGGAGATCACATGCAGGTGCCCGCCAAAGCCGTGGCGTACATACTGCAGGTGGGTAATGCCAAGCCCGCTCCAGGCCGCGGAGAAGGTAGGGTTCTGCCGCACGCCACGCTCGAAGAGTTCTCGCGCACGGTCCAGGTCCAGCCTGGAGCCGGTGCGCTGCATGAAGGACGAGAGCATGGCGCGCGCCTGCAGGTAGTTCTCCGACATCTGTTCCGAGAGCTGGTCGCGCCGTGCCGTAGACGAGCGGTCGGTGATGGTGGGCAGACCGATACCCTGGAGCGAAGCAAAGACGTCGTTGCAGATCTCGGTCTGCACGGCAATCAGGTCAAAGGAGGGAACGCTGATGGCGCCACCTCCCTGCACGCTCTGCCCATCCACATCAAGCAGCTGCCAGTTCAGGTCAAAGCCTTTTTCCGAGCGCATGAAGTGGCCCGTCAACACCCAATGCACCATGAGCTGATGGCCCACCTGCAGTGGATCGAGCTGGCCCAGCGGCAGAGGCATCAGCGCGCTCGAAGGCCGGACGATCAGGGTAGGCATGCGGGCCAGCCGGGCCGCAATCGCGTCCGCCAGCGCAAAGCCGTATAGCGGCGCCACCGCCGTATCTCCCACGTTCTTGAAGGGGAGCACGATGATCGTGTTCTGCTTGGCGGTGGCATCGGAGGTCTCGCGAAAGCGCTCGGCCAGCATGGAGAGAAACCCCGTGGTCCGCTTCTCCGCCTCCGCGCTTGAGACAGGGAGCGATGCGCCCATCTCGCCCGGGATGATGCCCGACTCAATCTGCATGGCCTTCATGATGGTCTTGAGAGCCTCGCGCACATCGCCTGCGCTGGCATAGCGATCGGCCGGCGTCTTCGCGAGCAGGGTGAGCAGCACGCTCTCCATCTCGGGCGGAACCTGGGGGCAGCACTCCGACAGGGGCGGCGGATCGACGAACTGGATGGCGCGAATGGAGTGCAGCTCATCTCCATCGGGGCGGGCAAAAGGGTGGCGTCCGCTGACCAGCTCATAGAGAATGACGCCCAGCGCCCACAGATCACTGCGCACGCTGGACTGCCCGGTCACGAACTGCTCGGGCGCCATGTAGGCGATGGTGCCGCCGCGCGCCGTATAGGTGCCGGAGACCTGGCCTGACCTGCGCCGGGCGGTCTTTGAAGGGTCGAACTCCGCCTCTTCCGGATTCAGCCGGCGCGCCAGGCCGAAGTCCAGGATCTTGACCAGTCCGCCATCTGTGAGGATGACGTTGGCCGGCTTCAGATCGCGGTGGAAGATGCCGAGGGCGTGTGCCGCGTTCAGCCCATCGGCAATCTGGATGCCTACTGAAAGCGCCAGCTGCAGCGTCGCCGGACCCTTGGCAATCAGCTTGTCCAGCGGCTGCCCGGGGACATACTGCATGACAATGTAGGCTTCCTGGCCTTCTTCGCCCGTCTCGTAGATGGCGCAGACGTTGGGGTGCTCGATAGCGGAGGCCATGCGCGCCTCGCGCAAGACGGTCGACCGCATCTGCTCCAGAGAAGAGGCTCCGCGCTTGAGAACCTTGAGGACAACCGGCCGCATCAGCTGGGTATCGTTGGCCAGGTAGGCGATGCCGCTGCCCCCGACGCCCAGCCTGCGTATCAGTTCATAGTGCTCGATAGTGCGGTGCTTCATGCTGGTACCAGTGTAGCGAAGGGCGCCGGGGTCGCCGGCGCCTCAGCCTACCCTGCTTAGCGGACCGGGTCAGCAAACATGCTCAGCGTATCTGGGTAGCCGACGCCTCCACAGCGGGCTTACGCGCTTCCTCCGGCTGGGTGAAGACCCAGGACTCGCTGCGGGCGGCGCCGCCAGTTGGTGCGCCCGCCCCTGCGCCTGCGCCGATCGTGACCGTACCGCCGGCGATCCGGTTTTTCTTGCCTGCGATCACCTCGAACTTGAACACACCCGAGTCGCCTGCCGCAGGAGAGAAGCTGAGCGTCAGGGAGTGGTCGCCCTTGACTGCGGTGGGTGCATAGTGGAGCCGCTCGAGCGCCCACCCCTGCGGTGTCTGCATCGCCTCGATGGTGGCGGTCGTGGCCCTGAGCGGGTCTGTCATGTGCAGGGTCGCGACGCCATTCGCAAAAGAGTCCACATGCATGCCCAGCACCTGCCCCTGCGCCTCGGTCATCTTCCAGTCAGCGCCTGCGGAGAGGGTCACGGCCGCCGGGTCAATCCTCCACTCCGCCGAACGAGGGACAAAGCTCAGCTGGTGCACATCCTGCGAGAGCGCCCCGTGATAGGCAATAAAGTACGGAGGCTGGCTGATCTCTTTCCACACCTCTGCCGTGCTGGTCACGTTGCCCACCTTGAGCGCTGTACCCTCGCCTGCAAGCGCGCCCTGCTCCCGGTACATCATCACGGGAAAGCGGGCATCGGCCATGGTGAGCCCGCTTCCCTGGTCGCTGATCTCGGTGCCCTGCACAAACTGCCAGGTGACGGGCGTGCTCTTCTCGGTGACAAAGCGAAGCTGGTACTGGGCTCCATTGGCGGCGCTGGACGGCATATCAAACTGCATGGGCACCATGTAGGCCTCGGACCCGATGGCCTTGTCGATGGCGAGCTGCGCGGCCTGGTTGGTGTAGTGCACTGCCTTCTGTCCCGCGCGGTCGAGCAGCATGACGTCGTACAGCGGCTTCGCACCGCGGCTGTCCGCTTCAAGCACAATCATGCTGTAGGGCAGGTCAGCCCCCACCCACTGCACCAGCTGCATGGGCCAGTAGCGATAGACGACCGCGGCCGGAGGGGCCGGCAAAGGGGAGGATGCTGCCTGCGCCTGGCCCCAGATGGATGTGCTGAAAAGCATGATGGTAAGAAGAACGCGTGCTTTCATGTTGATTCTCCTGTGAGTGCCATGTGACTGCGTGAAGTGCGTGAGAGCGATCAGGCCAGCCTCGCCTGGCGCCCAGGCGGTCTAGAAGGTGAAGCGTGCTCCCAGCTCGATGCGCCGAGCCGTCTCGGCAGCAAGCGACTGCGCAAAGGTTGGCGAACCCACCACTGTGCCTACGGCTGTTACGTTTGTATGGTTGATCAGGTTTGCCGATCTGGCGTTCAGTGTGAGCGTCTCGTGCCGGTCCCTGGATCCCTTGGCCGCCACGTTGAAGGTGCGGCTGAGGTTCGCATCCACGTGCACCGTGGCAGGCATCGTGCCCGCATTGCGAGGGAGATCCCCGTTGACGGCAGAGGTCGAGAGCAGGCCAAAGCGCGTCGAGTACACGCCGTCTCCGGGCGAGGCCGCGTAGGACGGGCGATTGTTGAAGATGCCATCCCCGTTGTTGTCGGTGCCGGTCACCACGTTGTACGGCAGCCCGGAGGCAGCATCGAATTGCGTCGAGAGGGAGAGCTTGCCGGGCAGGTTGAGCTGGCCGATGGTGAAGAGGCGGTTGGATGACTCCCAGTCCGCGCGCGCCAGCTCCTGGTGATCCGTGTAGGACGACTCCGGGAACTGTCCCGGACTGTCCGCGTCTGTCATCAGGTCATAGTGCAGATAGCCGACAAAGATGTTGAAGCGCTTGTAGGTGTGTTGATCCACGCCGACAAAGGTGACCGAGCCATGCAGGTTTCCCGTCTGCTGGTACTGGAACAGGTTCATGTCAGGAGCGAGGGGCCTTGGCGCCAGCAGCGGATTCGCATCCCCGGCCGCGGCCAGCGGCGCGTTGATGTTGCGGGAGCGCAGCGACTTCCACGCCGCCGCGTAGAACAGGTTTGCCTGTACATGCCAGTGGTGAGGCAGGTCGTACTCGACGCCCGCCTGCGATTGAAAGGACGGCGTCTCTCCTGCATGTCGCGCGAAGGAATGCGTGGTGCCGATTGCAATCGAGCTCTCGGTTGGCGTGAGCGGGGCCGAGTAGCTGGGGGAGTAAATCAGGGTTTCGCTCTGGCGGGCGCCATTCAGACGATAGGCATCGAGCGTCGTCGCCTGGTCTACCGGAGTGTTGAAGAGGCCGGCACGCAGGTGGATCACCCACTTCTGCTTCTTGTCCGGCGACCAGGCGATGCCTACGCGCGGCGCCAGGTTCGCAAACGAGGCCGGCGACGTTTCGAAGGCATAGCGTAGCCCATACGAGACGGAGAGGCGCGGAGAGAGCTTCCAGGCGTCCTGTGCATAGAGCGCGAGGCGCCACTGCGTAAACGGCACCAGCGCATTGCCGGTTGTGATCTGGTAGGTGGTGGGCACCCCGCCCGCGAGTCCGGCCACCGCCCGCCGGTATTGTTCAAGCCCGGAGATGACACTGGTGCCGGAGGCGGGCTGACCATTCGCACCAAGGTTCGGAGCGACCCCGCCGCCAAAGACGAATGCGCCGTTGAATGTATCCGGGTCGGTTACGTGGGCGAAGACGCCCAGAGCCTGCACGCCTAGCTTGAACGAATGCGCCCGGTGCGTGATCATCAGGTCGTCGTCTACTTCAACATCGCGTTCCCTGTTCTCAAGCGTCTGGCTGGTAGCGCCGCCACCGGTGAAGGCACCCGCAACCTGCAGACTGGGGGCGGTTGAGTTCGGCGTGTCGACGGTGTTCTTCCAGGTGTAGCCGATGTGCGTCTCGTGCAGCAGGTTGGGACTGAACGCCTGCGTGTTTGTGAGCCGCAGGTTCTGCTCCCCGATGGTGGTGGCGTATCCGGCTTCCTGCAGCGAGAGGCCGCCCACCCCCTGGTTGCCGAGGTTGCTCACGTTCGCCGTGTAGGCGAGATTGGCGATGTTCTTCGCATTCACCTGCCAGTCCGCGCGCGCAGAGGCGATCCACAAACGCTGGGGCGCAGACACGCTCTGCCTGAGCGATTGAGGAGCGGCTTGGCTATCGAGCACGACCGCGTTCACCACGTTGAACTCGTCTATGTCCCGCTTCTCAAGGTTCAGGGAGAAGTCGCTCTTGCGCGCAAGGATCGGCCCGCTCAACTCGAAGCCGTAGCGCCGCTTGCCTGCCGGGGTGCCCGCAACCGAATACGGATCGTTCGCGTTGAAGGCGGCTTGGCTGTCCGTGTAGAAGAGTGCACCGTGAAAGCGATCCAGGCCCGGCTTGGTATAGATCTCAATGCGGCCGCCGCGATAGGGTGGCGTCCCGTACTCGGAGGAGAACATGTCGGGATTGATACGGATGGACGCGATCGAAGACTTGGGAGGCAGCTGGCTGCTGTTTTGAAAGCCATCAATGGTGATGATGGCCGCCCCGGGCGCCCCACCGCTGGTGGCAGCAAGCACCTGCAGCTGCCGCCTGAAGTCGTCTGGATCATCGGCCAGATCCTGGACGTCTTTGGTGTTGAGCGTGTGCGTCCCGGCGCCGTGGTCGGTGTCGAGCGCAGACGAGCTGTCACCTACCTGGACATCGGTCTGGACCGTCGCAATGGCCATGGCGATCGTCAGTGGCCCGGGTCCGGGCCGAACGTCCGCCGGCGCAAAGCCTTGAGCTTCCACGTGGACGGTGCGGCTGGCGGTTGGCGCACAGGCGAAGAGGAAGCGCCCGTTTGCGTCGGTGGTCATGCGCAGCGGCGACGCATCCCCTGTGGACCTGAGCGTGACCTCGGCGCCTACGACCGCCGCACGCGATGGATCAAGGACGATGCCGCTGACGCGGGTGCCGCTGGTGCAACCCTGCGCGCTGGCTGCCTGTACGGCGCTGAACGCCAGCGCGGCTGCCATCCCAAACCTTGCCTTGTGCCATCTCCGCATCCCGTGCCGCCTTCCTCGATCGATGATGCGAGTATGTCGGAGGCGCCGTCGGGTAAGTAGTGCAGCTTGTCACCAAAACGAAATGACAACTGTCATGCGGCAAGGAAGGTTGGTCGCTTCCGGCAGGCAGGCGGGAGAAATCCCGAAACAAAGCTTGCGCAGCAAACACACACGCCGCCCACCAGAGGTGGGCGGCGTGGCGAAGGTAAAGCGGGTTCTGGCGGCGGGCAGTCGCAGCGGTCAAGCGCGTGTATGGTGGTCGGCCCAGGCCTCCTGCAGCAACTCTGCCGCACGGACCGCCGGTATGGGCTTGCGCGTTTTCCGCGACTGCTCGCCGATCAGGGTCCAAGCGGCAAGAGCACTGAGCGTGCCCAGGAGGAGGAGAAAGAAACGCGCCATTGAGAGAAGCTCCAGTCCATTGAAAGTGCAAGTCAGGGAGCTTGGATGCGCCGCCGAGCCGCTACGATGGCAGGGCGCCGCAAGACGGGTGCTACTGTGCCTGGGGAGGCAGGGCTACCTCAATGCGTGTCCCCATCGCAGAGTCGAGCTTGAGACTGCCCCCGAGCGCCACGATGCGCTCACGCATGCCGCGCAGCCCGTTGCCTTCGCGTTCAATCCGACCCCGGCCGTCATCCTCTACCACCAGGCGCGTGGTGTTGTTGGACGCATCGATCTCGACCCGGCAGTGCCGGGCGCCGGCATGCCGGACCACGTTGGTCACCGCCTCGCGCAGTACCAGCGCGAGCGTTGCCTCGTGCTGTGCCTGCAGTCGCGGCGCCATCGTTGGCACCTGCGGCTTCACCCCGGCGGCTTCCAGCGTCTGCGCTGCCTGCAGGAGTTCGTCACTCAAGCCGACACTCCGGTATCCGCTTACGGTTTCCCGCACCTCGCTGAGCGCTCGCCGTGCCGTCTGTTCAATGTCGTGCAACTCGCGCGCGGCACGCTCCGGATGCGAGGCAAAGAGCTTTCCCGCCAGCTCGCTCTTGATCACGATGAGCGAGAGCGTGTGACCGAGCAGGTCATGCAGATCGCGCGCAATCCGCTCGCGCTCGGCCGTCTTGGCCAGCTGTTCGATCTCGGTGTGCGCCATGCGCAGCTTCGCGTTGGCGCGCTCCCCCTGGCGCATGCGGACGGCGTTTACAGCGCTCAAGGCGGAGACGCCGATGCCGATGCTCCACTCCCATGTGCCCAGGTGGAAGGCCCATGCCTGCGCACAGATGACGACGCGCTGCAGCCCGATGACACGGAAGAACGCAGCGTCGCCTTCCACCACGTTTGCAAAGAGCCAGACGAGATAGAAGTAGATGCCGAAAGCGCTCTCGTTGTACGGCACATACACGAGCGCGATCGCGCAGATGGCCGCCGTGCAGAGAAGGCGCCGGCGCCGGCCGCAGGCTATGGACCCGAAGTACAGCGGGATAAAGAAGGCGACAGCAAGCGCGAGGTAGAGCCACTGCCGCCTGTCGTGCGCATAGAAGGGTTGGATAAACCAGAAGCCGAGATAGAACAACCAGGTGGCAGAGTTCATGCTTCTGCTCTCGAAGACGATTGGTTGGTCGCCTGTCTCGAGCAGCTGGCTCTTCCTGAACCGCTTGATCTGCGTCATCGCCATAGCATCACCGCCCCTGCCTGAGTGTAGACCGACTCTGCTGCGCCGCACACCTCGATGGGCCCGTCACCTCGACGGGCCCACAGGTTCACACGCCCCTTGCTCAGGCACGTGCCTCGCTGCGGCGAAAGACCAGCCCGCACAGCCCGAGAAGGGCAAAGGTGTAGGCGACAAGCACGCTCCACGAAGTGAGCGGCGAAGCGGTGCTGTAGCCAAGAGCGCCCAGCGCCAGGCGAGAGAAGTAGTAGGACGGCAGCACGTGCGCCACCTGCTGCAGCCAGTGGGGCAGCGCGTCGATCGGCATCCACAGGCCGCCGCAGAACGACATGGGCAGATAGAAGAGATTGATGATGCCAGGCGCGGCGTTTGGCGGCATGGCCAGACCAAGCAGCAGGCCAAGACTGGCAAACGGGACGATGCCGCCGGTCACGATCAGCAGCAGCTTGCCTACCTCGTACAGCGAAAGAATGGGCCCGGAAAGCAGGGTGCCCAGACCTACAAGGAGCAGCGTGATGGCCAGGCCGAAGCAGATGCTGGCCAGCAGCTTGGCCAGCAGGTAGGCGCCGGCAGGCATGGGGCTGGCCCGCTTGAGCTCCAGCCATCCGTTGCCGCGCTCATGCGACAGCCCCGCGCCGATGCCGAAGAGCGCAGAGCCCATGGCGCCAAAGCAGGCGTAGCCCGCCAGCATGTACCGGGCGTAGAGGTGGCCCTGGTAGATGCTGTGCTGGTTCATGGACGCGAACATGAGGTAAAAGATGACCGGAAAGCCGGTGATGGAGAGCGTAAAGGAGCGGTTGCGGGCAAGCTTGGTCAACTCGTAACGCGCCTCCTTGAGGTAGACGCGCAGTTGCGATGGCGTGTCGGTGTGGGCGGTGAGAACGGCGGCGGTGGCCATGGTCTGACTCCTTCTGTCGGATCGGGTGCTCGGGGATCTATGCGGTTGCCGGGGGCTGCCGGGAAGTCAGCGCCAGGAATGCGTCTTCAAACGCGGTGCCGGTGACTTCAAGGCCGTGCAGGTCTGCGTCGAGCGGAAGCAGGGCACGCAGCAGGGTCTCGGGCGTGCTGGTCAGCAACAGCACCGAGCCGGCTGCCTCCAGTCGAACCTCGCTGACTCCGGGCAGTGCCCGCAGCATGGCTTCGGGCACCGTGGTGCGGCACTTGATGGTGGAGGTCTGGATGCGCCCTTTGAGCTCTGCCGGCGTGCCCTGGGCTACGATGCGGCCGGCCTGCAGCAGCAGCACGCGGGTAGCGAGTGCCTCAGCCTCAGGCAAGTAGTGCGTGGTCAGCAGCACCGTCTTCCCGCGTGCTGCAAGCAGGCGCACCTGCTCCCACAGTGCGCGTCGCGCCTCGATGTCCATGCCCAGCGTCGGCTCGTCGAGAAAGAGCAGGTCCGGGTCGCCGCACAGCGCAAGCGCAAAGAGCATACGCTGCTTCTGGCCGCCGGAGAGATCGCCGAAGAGCTTGCCCGCGATGTCCGACAGGCCGGCGATCGACAGCACCTCCGCCGCCGGAAGCGGGTGCGGGTAGTAGCTGCGGAAGAGGTCAATGTGCTCGCGCACACGGATCGACTCCGGCATGCGGGCGATCTGCAGCATGACGCCGGTACGCAGGCGCCCCGCGCGCTCAATCGGGCTGCGACCGAAGAGCAGCACTTCGCCGGAGGTCTGCCGGGTCAGGCCCAGCAGGGTACGAATGGCTGTCGTCTTGCCGGCGCCGTTGGGGCCGAGGAGCGCAACAATCTCCCCGCGCCGAAGCTCAAAGCTGATGTTGTCGAGCGCTACTTGCTGGCCGTAGCGCTTGGTCACGCCACGCACCTTGGCTATCGGCTCTGCCGCGCTCACTGGCATCGCCACCTCCATCGATTCCTCTGTCATCCTGATCGCCTGTGCTGCCATCGGTGAAGCCCCCTCTTCCCTTTCGCCCAGTGCAGCGAAGTAAGTCGATGGGCCAAGTATGCAGGCTCGACGAGGGGACTGCGAGTGTGCTTTGTCAGCAAAGAAAAGTGACAGTTGTCACCCGGCCGAATCTGGTTCAAGCGTCATGCACTTGCGAGAGGCAGCGAACGCACCGGCTCGCGCACGAACCTGCCTAGATGCTTTGAATACAGAGTGAGGGAACGGCCCGAGATGCCGTCACATGCCGCTCTTGCTAACCCTGCCGGGGCCGGCGCATGATGCGTTTCAAGCTGGCTTTGAGCACGTTGGCGCCGGCGATCACA
>DASWUY010000158.1:0-1543 GCA_036401435.1 Acidobacteriaceae bacterium
GCCAGTAGAGCGGGTCGGGTTGGATGAGGGACGCAGGACTGCGCGTCTTGCCCGCCCCGGTATTGGCTGCCTGCTGGTTGCTGCCTCGCTGGGCGGCTGCAGTGCTGCCGACGAGCGCAACCAGGATCCACCCCAGGTACGTTTTCATCACCGACCCCGCCTGCGTTGTTAGATAGGCGTGCGGCTGGATGGATGCGTGAAAGCGGACCCTTTGCCCTGCACGATGAGGGCAGAAGGAGAGCGCGGGCGGTGCGTACACGACTGGTAAACTGGAGACGCGATGATTCTTCCTTTCGTCCGCGAGCTGCTCGCGGATATGGAGCGTTCAGCGGCATTTGAGCAAGCTTCGCGCCACCTGACCCTGGCGCGGGGGCGCCGCCGTGTCTCCGGGCTAACGGCCACTGCGCGCGGGCTCTACCTGCCCTTGCTGGCGCGGGCAGCGCATGTGCCGGCTATCGTGCTGGTGGCGGACAACAAAGCTGCCGACGCGTTGTACCTCACGGTACGTTCGGCCTGCGAGCTGACGGGCGCGATCCCTGCTTCGCGGGTGCTGAAGCTGCCGGCGCATGATGTGCTGCCGTTCGAACACCTCTCGCCGCACCCCGAGGTGCAGGAGCAGCGTGCGGCGACGCTTTGGAAGATTGCCACGGACGCGGCCTCGATCGTGATTGCGCCGGTCGAAGCAGCGGCGATGAAGTTGTTCCCTGCCACCTACTACTCAGACCTCGCGCGGGTGCTGCGGCGTGGCGAGGAGCACGACCTGGACGAGCTGACCATGCACCTGGCCGCGGTGGGGTACATGGCAATGGACATCGTCGAGATGCCGGGGCAGTACACGCGGCGCGGCGGCATTCTGGATGTGTATTCGCCCGAGGCGGAGCGTCCGGTGCGACTGGAGTTCTTCGGTGACGAGGTGGAATCGATCCGCCGCTTCGACCCGGAGACGCAGCGGTCGCTGAACCCGCTGGATGAAGCGACCCTGCTGCCGCTGACCGAGACGCCTATCAGCGAACGCCTGCTGGCTGCGGTGCACACGCGCCTGAGCGGGTCGCACCTGGATGACGTGGATGCGCCGGAGCTGGTGGAGCGATCGATTGCAAGCGGCGGGGTGACGGTCTTTCCGGGGTGGGAGTTTTTCGCGGGGGTGGCTGGCGCGACGACCACGCTGCTGGGGCTCTTCCCTCGCTGCGTGCTGTTTGTCGAAGAGCCGGCCATGATTCGTAACCAGGTGGAGCGCTGGTGGACCAAGATCGAGCAGCGACATGATCGCTCGGGGATTGGGTCGCTGGTGCAGCCGGCGGATATCTATCGCGAGCCGGACGCGCTGCTGGCAGAGCTGACCGGGCATTTCGGGTTGGACCTGGACCAGCTGGGCATTGTGGATGTGTTGGAGGACGACCTGACGCTGGGCGAGATCGCGTTTGAGTCGCGCCCGACGATGCGCTTTCATGGCTCGATTCCGGCGATGGTGGAGCAGCTGCGGACGCTGATGCAGCAGGAGACCCGCATGCTGGTGGTCTCTGCAAACCAGGGTGAGCTGGAG
>DASWUY010000159.1:0-2002 GCA_036401435.1 Acidobacteriaceae bacterium
CTTTCTACTACTTCAGCGGCCCTCGATTGATTCGCGCGAGCCAGGCACCGGACGCCTGCGACAACACGCGCCCGGCCCCCACCGCTGCACGGGTCGCAGGCAACAGCATCCCTGTTTGTCCTGGTCTCTCCTGGTTTCTTCTGCAGACGAGTGGAGAGCCCTCCGCCGAGGCGCCCTGCCTAACCCTTTCGAGCCATCCCGCGGCCCTCCCCGGGATCAGGCTGGGATCAAACCGGAATCAGGCCGGGATCAGGCTGCACACGCGAACGCCGGGCAAGCGCCGGTAGACGTCACGCTAGAGCCCCCTACAGGCAGAGACTCTCTGTAGGCGCATGCTGCCCGGCCAGCACCAGCCGGTTCGCCAGCAGGCTCATGCGGTTGCGCAGCGCAAACTCTGCCGCCAGACGGGCCAGCACAGGCAGGTTGTTACTTTCGGACAGGTGGGCCAGCACCACGTAGGTCGCCTGCCCGTCATAGCCCTTCTCCAGGAACTCGGCCGCGGCGGCGTTCGACAGGTGCCCTACGCGCGAGAGCACCCGCTGCTTCACCGACCACGGATAGGGCCCCTCGCGCAGCATGTCCACATCGTGGTTTGACTCCAGCATCACCATGTCGCAGCGCCGCAGCTGCTGGCTCACATTGGCCGGCATGTAGCCCAGGTCCGTGGCAATGCCGATCCGGATCCCTTCTGCTTCAAGCACAAAGCCCACCGGGTCCGCGGCATCGTGCGGAATCGTGAAGGGCATGACCTCGATGTCGCCAATCGAGAAACGTGCCCCGGCGCGAAAGTACTCCACCCCCGGCAGCGCGCAGGGGTCGGCCGCCACCCGCTTTGCGGCTGGCTCGTCGCGCTCGCCCGCCGGACACAGCGACGCGAGCTCTTCCTGCTCCGCAGCACACTCGGCCAGCACCTGGTCGCAGGCCAGGCTTGCTGCGCGCGCAGCCGGCATCGCCGGGCCGGCCTCCGGGATCGCCAGGCCCTCTGGAGCGCATGCGTCTGCAGCCGGAGCCGCCGCCCGCTCCGCCATCTCCTGCTTGCGCCGTGCGAGCCAGTCGGCATAGCTCAGGCGCTTCTGGGGGTTCATCCACCGCAGCCAGGCACGGTGCGTCGCTTCTGTCACATACACCGGAATGCCCAGGCGCCGGGCCGCTACCGAGAGCCCCTGTACATGGTCCTGGTGCTCATGCGTGATCAGGATTGCGTCCAGCGCGCACGGGTCTTCGCCTGCCTGCTGCATGCGCTTGAAGAGCTCGCGACAGCTCAGGCCCGCATCCACCAGAATGCGCGTGCGGCTGCTCGCCACGACCGTGCTGTTGCCCCGCGAACCGCTGGCCAGCACTGTCATCCGCATCATGCCTTCAGGATACTCGATCCCCGCCGCCGCTTCTCCGCTCGCATGCCCCGAAAGGAGGCACATTCGAAGTACCGCGCTTGAGTCTCCCACCCGGCACCAGCGAAGGGAGCCCCACCTCTCCCCACTTGCGAGTTGCAGCAGGCACGTCTTCGAGGGAGCACGTCTTCGCGAGGAAAAAGCTCGCCGCGGCCGCCTGGGGAACGGCAGCACCTGCACGAGAAGATTTGGACTGCAACAGAAGAAAGATTGGTCGGGGAGAGAGGATTTGAACCTCCGACCCCCTGGTCCCGAACCAGGTGCTCTACCAGGCTGAGCCACTCCCCGATGCTTACACTTGCCTGTTGCGGACCGGCTGCGCCCGGGGCCGGGCGGCGTGCGCGGAACAGCCTTGAGTGTACCAGACAGAGGACCCGGGCCGGCAGCGGCCCCGCATCACGGTCGCCCGATCCGAAGCACGCGACGTTCCCTCAGGCAGGCTTGGCGACGTCGCAGAGCTCGACCGCCTGCCGCAGCGAGGTAAGCGGGTCGCCCAGCGGCACAAACTCATGGGCCACGTAGCCGCTGAAGCCGGTAGCCGCAATCGCCGCCATCACTGCGTGCCACTCCACTTCCTGGGTCTGGTCCAGCTCGTGTCGGCCCGGCACGCC
>DASWUY010000160.1:0-16898 GCA_036401435.1 Acidobacteriaceae bacterium
GGCAGCAGCCGCCCCGTGCGATAGGCGCAGCCCAGCACATGCAGCGCCATCCGGTCCTTGATCGAGCCGGTCAGGTTCAGGTGCTCGGCCTTGGCATACACCCGGCCTCGACGCCCCCGGCATCGGAACTCGATCGCAAACATGGGCGTATTGCCCACCACCTCGGCGAGCGAGGCTAGACGGCTGCAGGTTTCGCGGCTTAGGGCGGTGATCACCTCTCAAGCTTAGTGAAGCGGAACGTGGCTTCCCATGCGGGTCTGAAGGTCTTCAGGGCGCCCTTCGGTATAATCTAAGGTGATCCGACCCTGGCGCCTTAAGAGATGCCCAGCGGGCGCCACGAGATCCAGGGTTGAGAGGCGAGCATGACCCTCGACAGCATCGACCGCAAGCTACTGCACGAACTGCAGGCCAACGCGCGCCTCCCCTTTGCCGAGCTGGGCCGCCGCGTCGGCCTCTCCACGCCTGCGGTCATCGAGCGTGTCCGCCGCCTGGAGGATGCGGAGATCATCCTGCGCTACACCGCTTCGATCGACCCCGCTAAGGTCGGCCTGCCCCTCCGCGCCTTCATCAAGATCACGGTCGGCGGCGACCGTCTGCAGCACTTCAACGGCCTGGCGCGCCGGGTGCCCGAGGTCCTCGAGTGCCACCGCGTCACCGGCGCCGAGAGCTACATCCTGCAGGTGGCCGTGCGCGACCTGCAGCACCTGGAGGCGGTGATCGACTCACTCACCCCGTACGTGGCGACGAACACCTCCATGGTGCTCAACTCGCCCGTCCCGTGGAGCCCGGTCACGCCAGCCGAGGCGCTCAAGCGTTAGGCCCCTAGGGCAGCGGCCCGGTGTTGAAGACCTGTGCCGCGCCGGTCGCCGTCACGCGGTAGATGGCGAACTCGCGAGGCGCCTGGCCCGGAGCCGCGGCAGCATTGGCAGAGGCAGCGCTGGCCTCGGGATCGGCCGCCGCAAACGCGCCCGGCGAGCCTGGGGCGGCGGTGCTTCCCGGCGCATTGCCTAGCAGCTGAAAGATCAGCTCCGCGCGCTGGTCCCCGTCCGTATCCACTGCGTCCACCAGCTGCATGGCCGGCTTTTCGTCCAGCCTGTCTCCCCGGCTCACCTGCTGAAAGAGCACCTGCGGCTGCCCGGAGAAGTCAGGCTGCGCAATCAGTGTGACGTACACGCGCTGCGCTGGCGGTGCGTCGGTGTGCGCGGAGTAGACCAGGGTCGCGCCGCCGCTGAAGGAGAGCTCATAGGCGGCAAAGTGCTCCTCGACCAGTGCCGGGCCGGCAGCAGCAACCGGAGCTACGCGCCGGACGTGATTTGGACGCACCGCGGGCGCGGCCCCCGCAGCCCCGGCCCGGGTCTTGCCTGCGACCCGCGGCCCGCCCCCGCCCGCCGGCGGCAGGCTGGCCACTGCCTTCATGGCCAGCGCCGCGGTGGCCGCGCGCATCTTCACTGGGTCGTCGGTACTCGGCCAGCGGTAGACATAGGACTGCGGCTCCGCGGGCGCCAGGTCGGAGACGCCAACCAGCTGGTGCATCCCGGCCGGCAGACCATCCAGGCGCGGCGGCAGCTTGTCGCCCTCGCCGGCCGGGGCGCTGTACTGCAGGTGCGGCCGGTCAGGGTCGATGCTGGCCGACCCAGCCGCGGTAGGCAGCGGGCGATCCTTGGCCCGGTGCAGCGTCGGCCGGTCCCGGTCGTCGTCGTCATCCGCCGTGCTCGCGCTCCCTCCGCCCCGGCGGCGCAGGGTGGGCTCGTCGGCGTCACCAGAGGAAGCCCCGGAGCCGCCACTGCCCGCGGCAGGTGGCGCGGCTGACCCCTTTCCGGCTGCGTCCCCGGCGGTGTCACTCGCAGGCTGGTCCCCGGCGGTGCGCCGCCTCAGCGTGGGCTTGTCATCGTCGGCCGTCGGGGCGGTCCCGGCGCCGGCGCTTGCCTGGCCTGTCTTCGCCGGTGGCGCTCCAGTCCCCGCCTTGTCGGTCTTGTCGGGTTTGTCCGGCTTGCCGTTCGAGAGCACAGGCAGGGTCTTCGAGGCCTTCAGCTTCGGGGGAGGCGGCGGTGGCGCCTCGGCGACGAACCTGCCCCGCCCCACCCACTCGCCGCGCACCCGCGCCGCCTCGCGCACCGAAAACAGCCCCTTCTCCTCGCCGCTCTGCTCCAGCACATACTGCGTATCTGTCATAAAGGCCAGCGGCGCCGGCTGCGCCAGGTAGAGGCCCGCCGGCTGATAGTGCTCGCCGTCCCACACCGCCAGCGGCATCAGCCGGCTGGCCTCCGGCTTCTCGAGTGAGCCGGTCCACTCCAGCACCGCCGTTGCCCGCAGCGTCTTCGGCTTGGCCGCCCCGGTGCCCACAGGCGTCGTGTACTGCGCCATCAACAGGCCCGTTGCCAGAACCGCCGGCGCCACCATCGCCACCCATGCCGCTTTGCGTACCAGTGCCATAATCGGTGACATACCTCGATCCCGCCAAGAGCCGGCAAGCTATGAGACGCGCGAGCAGCCCGCTTGGGCGTGCCCCGCCTTACGAAAGGACCCCTGCGCCATGGAATTGCACCAGAAGGTCGCTGACTTCTCCCTCGCCGACCAGGACGGCCAGACCGTCCATCTTTCGGACTTCGCCGGCAGCCCAGTCGTGCTCTTCTTCTACCCCAGGGCCGATACCCCGGGCTGCACCATCGAGGCCTGCGGCTTCCGCGACACCTTCGCGCGCCTGCAGGCCGCGGGCGCGGTCATCCTCGGCATCTCGCGCGACACGCCCGGGGCGCAGAAGAAGTTCAGAGACAAGTACCAGCTGCCTTACACCCTGCTTGCGGACGTGGACGCTGCGGTCTGCAACCAGTTCGGCGTGCTCAAGGAGAAGAACCTCTACGGCAGGAAAGTACTGGGCATCGAGCGGACCACGTTTCTGATCGGCCCTGACCAGACCTTGCTGAAGATCTTTCCCAAGGTGCGACCGGAAGGTCACGCAGAAGAGGTACTCGCAGAGATCAGCTAGCCTTCCTATCGGTTGGCCGCTTGATCGACCGCGCTTCCCTGCCAACCACTTGTCCCCTTTGGACCGCTCCCGCGCACCCCCCGGGACATGCTAGAGTCGCTGGCGAGCCTTTCCGTAGGAGCTTCCAGGATGCTTGCTGCCGCCGCGCCTTCCTTCCGCCGTATCGCCGCCACCGCCTGCACCGTTGCCATGCTCGCCAGCCTCTCCGGCTGCGGCAACGTGCCCCCCACCTTCTACGGATCAGGGCCCTACACCCGCGTCGTCTTCCTCGGCGACTCGCTTACCGCCGGCTTCCAGAACGGCTCGCTGCTTGATACCCAGCAGGTGCACGGCTACGATGCGCTGGTCGCCCAGCAGGCCGGCTTCTCCGACGTGCTGCCGCTGATCGCTGCGCCCGGCGCTCCCGCCGTGCTCAAGCTGGTCAGCGTCTCCCCCATTCCGGTGGTTGAGCAGACCCCCGGCACCACCACGGGCCGTGACAATCCCGCGCTCCAGGTCACGAATCTGGCCGTGCCCGGTCACACGCTGCACGACCTGATCTACCACGCCACCACCCTCTCGCCGGCAACCGACGAAGACATCATCACGGACCTCGTGCTCGGCTTCCCGCAGAACGAGCCCAGCACCCAGATCACCCAGGCCATCGGCTACCAGCCCTCCACGATCTTCCTGTGGATCGGCAACGAGGACGCGCTGCTCGCCGACGATACCGGCGACCCCTCCGCGATGACCCCGCTCAGCAGCTTCGCCGCCGACTACGCCACGCTCATCGGCGCCCTCAAGGCGAAGACCGGCGCGCACCTGGTGGTCGCGAACATCCCTGACGTCACCGCCATCCCTTACATGACCCCCGCCACCACGATCCTGGCCGAGCTTGCCCACCTCAGCGGGCTGCCCCCGGTCGTCATTGAGCAAGCGCTGGGGATCGTTCCCGGCGACCTGGTCAATGAGCACGGTCTGGCTGACATCAAGGCCGACATCGTGAAGGTGCAGCACGGCCAAATGCCCACCCCGCTGCCCGGGTCTGACGTTCTGACGGCAGCCGAGATCGTTACCGTGCAAAGCAACATCGCCGCATACAACCAGGTGATTGGGCAGCTGGTCGGCGCCGCCGGCGGCACGGTAGTCGACGTGCACAGCTACTTCGCCTCGCTCGCCTCGGGCGTCACCATCGGCGGGTACACAGCCACTACCGGCTACCTGGGCGGCATCTTCGGACTGGACGGCGTGCACCCCACCAACACCGGGTACGCGCTGCTCGCGAACCAGTTCATCACCGCCACCAATACGGCCTTTGGCCTGGCCACGCCTGCCGTCAACGTGGCCGCGGTCGCGTCTGCCGACCCGTACTTCCCGCCCAACCTGCCCGCCACCCTCAGCATGCACGCGCGCATTCCGCTCGCAGCCGCCAGGCAGGCCTCGCAGCTGATGCGCGGGCTAAAGACGACGACCCTCGTCAACCGATAGCCGCGCGATAATGGGAGGCGGCCAGGCCCGGCTGCCTCCCATGCCCATCCTGACCTACCCTCCGCTCGCGCGCAGCTTCTTCCTCGACACGCCGGATGTGGTCGCGCGCCGCCTGCTGGGCAAGCTCATCGTGCGACCTGAGGCAGGCGAGCTGCTCGCCGGGCGCATCGTCGAGACGGAAGCCTACTTCGGCTCCGACGATGCCGCGGCGCATGCCTTTGCCGGACGCACCGCGCGCACCCAGGTGCTCTTTGGGCCGCCCGGCCACGCCTACGTCTACTTCGTCTATGGCATGCACCACTGCCTGAACGTCTCGTGCGAGCCAGAGGGCCAGGCCGGCTGCGTGCTCATCCGCGCGCTTGAGCCTGTAGCCGGGCTGGCGGCCATGGCCCGCCTGCGCGGCCTGCCAGAGCACGCGCCGCCCGAGCGGCTGGCCTCCGGCCCGGGGCGGCTCTGCCAGGCGCTGGGCATCACCCGTCTCGCGCACAACGGGGTCGATGTCACGGATCCCGCCTCACTGCTGCTCTTTGCCGAAGACGGCTACCAGCCAGCGGGGATCGCCGTCTCCCCGCGCGTCGGCATCCGCAAAGCGGCCGACCGCCTGGCACGTTTCTACCTTGAAGGGAACCGCTGCGTCTCCAGGCGCTGACCAGGCGGCCCCTCTACCCCAGCAGCACGTTATCGATCAGCCGCGTGGCACCCACCCACGCCGCTATGGCAAACAGCGTTCCGGGCAGGGCCTCGGCCACCGGCTCCAGCGTCCCCGCATCGACCGCAGCCACATAGTCCACACGCACGCGGGGCTGCGCCGACAGCAGCTGCATGGCCGCTTCGACCAGAGCGCCCGCCCGTCGCTCGCCGCCCGCTGCCAGAGTCTCTACCGCCGCGAGCGCGCGGCTGAGCACCAGCGCCTCTTCCCGCTCCTCCGGCGAGAGGTAGCGGTTGCGCGAACTCAGGGCCAGGCCATCCGCCTCGCGCACCGTAGGGCAGGCTACCAGCTCCAGGCCAAAGTCCAGATCGCGCACCATGGCGCACAGTACGGCCAGCTGCGCCGCGTCCTTCTGCCCAAAGAAAGCGCGCTCCGGCTCCACGATGTGGAAGAGCTTTGCCACCACCGTGGCCACCCCATCGAAGTGGCCCGGTCGCGATGCGCCGTCCAGACGGTCCCCAATGCCGCCCACGTGCACCAGAGTGGTTGCCCCCTGCGGGTACATCTCTTCGACCGAGGGCGAGAACACGAAGTCCACGCCCTCCTCTGCAAGCAGCGCGCAGTCTGCATCAGGCGTGCGCGGATAGCGCGCGAAGTCCTCTGTCGGCCCGAACTGGAGGGGATTGACGAAGATCGAGACGGTGACCTGGTCGCAGGTCGCGCGCGCGGCCCGCACCAGCGACAGATGCCCCCGGTGGAGCGCGCCCATCGTCGGCACCAGGCCCAGCGACTGCCCACCCGCGCGCGCCTGGCGCCGGGCAGCCCGCATCGCCGCAATGGTCGTGAGCCTCTCCATGCGCCGCGCTTCAGCCCCGGCTCTTGATCGGCTCTTCGGCACTCGTCAG
This sequence comes from Acidobacteriaceae bacterium, assembly GCA_036401435.1. Lineage (GTDB taxonomy): Bacteria > Acidobacteriota > Terriglobia > Terriglobales > Acidobacteriaceae > EB88. The sequence continues at coordinate 6,008 of DASWUY010000160.1, forward strand.
GCCCGCGTCGAGGCCCGCGCGCGTGGCCGCATCCAGGTGGTACGACTCCTGGTCCGAGGGAAAGGCCCCGCTGCGCACGTCCTCTGCGAAGCCGGTGATCGCCGCCGCAAAGACCGCCGCCGCATCCCCGTACCGGCGCACGAACCGGGGCGCCGCGGCGAAGGTAAGGTTCACCAGGTCATGCAGCACCAGGATCTGTCCATCGCACCCCGGCCCGGCGCCGATGCCGATCGTCGGCACCCGCAGCGCCGCGGTCACCCGCTCGGCTACCTCGCGCGGCACGCCCTCCAGCACCACCGCCACGGCGCCCGCTGCTTCAAGCGCCAGCGCATCGCCCAGCAGCGTCTCCGCCGCATCCAGCGTGCGGCCCTGCACCTTGTATCCGCCCATGCGGTGCACCGCCTGCGGGGTCAGCCCCAGGTGAGCTACGACCGGCAGCTCGGCCTCGGTCAAGCGGCGCACCAGCTCCACCCGGCTCGCGCCCCCTTCGAGCTTCACCGCCTCGGCGCCACCCTCCTTGACCAGCCGCAGCGCGTTGCGCAGCGCCTCGCTCGGGTCCACCTCGTAGGAGCCGAAGGGCATGTCCGCAACCAGCAGCGCCCGCCGCACCCCGCGCCGTACCGCGCGCGTGTGGTGCAGCATTTCGTCCATGGTCACGGGCAGCGTGGAGTCATAGCCCAGCACCACCATGCCCAGCGAATCACCCACCAGGATCAGGTCGATGCCAGCCTCGTCCACCAGGCGTGCGCTCGGGTAATCGTAGGCGGTGAGCGCCGTGATCGGCTCCCCCGCACGCTTCTTCGCCTGGAGCGTCTGGAAGGTTGTCTTGCTTTGCGGCTGGCTTGCCGCCGGCGCCTGCGGGTCGCGCCCCTCGTCCGGCAGCCCTGCGCCGTTGCGAGGACTCGTAACACTCATGATCTCTCCAGTGCCGCTCCCGGCAACCCAGGATGCAGCCCGCTCATAACTCGAACAGTATACGACCGCGGCGCACCGCTGCTTGCTACCCCAGCCCTACGCGCCGCAGCAGGTCCGCGAACCGCGGGTCACCCCGGATCGAGTCGAAGTGAGGATGCGTCTTCAGAAACTGCAGGATCGTCGATTGCTCTCGATAAGCCTGCTCGAGCCAGAAGAAGGACTGCTCCGTATCGTCCAGACCGAGATATGCATTCACAAACGCCCCGGCAGGAACGTAGCCCTTCTTTCTGCGGCCGTTCAGCTCGGCCAGCAGCCGCAGTGCATTGCCGCGGCGCCCCGCCCGGGCGTACGCATGGATCAGCACCCCGACCACAGCCGGGCTCCCGTGCGAAAGAGCGAGTGCCTTCTCGAGGAGCGGGACCGCCTCGGCCGCCTGGTTGTTCGCGATCAGCGGAAAGGCGAGCATCATCAGGGCGCCCGCATTGTCCGGCTCCACTGCCAGCGCGCTGCGTGATTCGCGGATGGCATCCTGGTACCGATGCGCCTGGTACAGGATCCAGGAGACGTCGCTTCCCGAAACTTCCATCGGGTCCGTAGCCCGCGCGCGCTCGACCCAGCTCAAAGCCTCGTCCAAACGTCCCTGGCAGCTGAGCCACTCCGCGTATCCCGCCTGCGCCCCTGCGTTGTTGGGGTCAATCGCCAGCGCCCGCCGGTACTCCGCCTCGGCGTCCGCCCAGTGCCATTGCCGCTGCAGCGTATTCGCCAGCACCACGTGAGCGGCGGCCAGGCCCGGATCAAGGGCCAGCGCCTTCTCCGCAAACTGAACGACCTTCTCCCGCGTCTCCAGCGGAGGCATGCCTGCGAAGATCGTTCCCATCTGGCTGTATGCCACGGCCAAGCCCAGGTAGGCCGGCGCAAACCGCGCGTCCCGATTCACAGCTTCCTCAAAGTCCCGAATGCCCTCGTCCAGGTCCTCCTTGTTCCCGTGGTCCAGCGCAAATCGCCCCTTCAGGTAGAGCTCGTACACCTCCGGCGCTACCGGAGCGGCGGAGCTCAGCCGCTGGCGCTCCGCTCCCGTGATCGTGACCTGCACCTTCTCGGCGATGGATTGCGCCAGCTCACTCTCGAGCGTGAGCGCGTCGCGCATCTGGCGGTCGTATGTCTCTGACCATAGGTGCTCGTCCGTTGTGGCCCGGATCAGTTGTGCGGTTACGCGCAAGCGGTCGCCCTGCTTGGTCACCGACCCCTCGACCACCGCATCCACGCCCAGATGTCGCGCGATCTCCGACACGGACAGCTGCGGATCCTTGAACCGGCTGACCGAGGTGTGCGAGACCACGCGCAGGGTGTGGATCGTCGAGAGGCGGCCGATCAGAGCCTCCGTGACGCCGTCCGCCAGGTACTCCTGGGCCGGCTCCCCCGAAAGGTTCCGCAGCGGCAACACTGCGATCGACCTGACGCTGGGCTCGACAGGAAGCTTGCTGCGATGGGAGACGAAGAACCACGCAGTGATCGCGCCCAGGCAGACCGCGGCGCCCAGCGCAAGTATCCACGCTCGTCTTAAGTGGGAAGGTGTCTCGGCCACAGGCACCGGCGGGTCGATCGCGGCTTCGCCTGCCTGACTGCCCGCCGCCTGCTCAGCCCCGGGCTCCGGCTCCGGCCGGAGCGATGCGCCGGTCCGGCTCGCCAGCCATGCATCTAGCTCCTCCGGCACCGCGTAGACAGAGCCTCGGGTCGCATGCAGATGCCGGTGCACCGGCATGTCTTCCCGCTTCTCCCAGCGTTGTACCGTCGTCACATCGCGATGCAGATACGCCGCGATGGCCTTCCATGAATCGAGCAGCCTTTCAGGCGGCTTCTCCACCGTTGGCATGGCATGGAACGGCTCACCCACACGAACCCTCCCGGGCCACGGACCCATCGCGCATAGAAGCGGGGATCAGTGTAACGCTCCTCTCTGAGACGGCAATAGACGGCAATAGCCGGCATCCGGCAATCCCGCGAGTTGCTGCTTGACCGGCCCGGGTAGGGAACGGGAAGGTGTGGCCAGAACTATCCCACACTGGAGAATCCTCATGAAATACAAGACCCCCATGCAAACGTTCTGCGCCGTCTCGCTCTTTTTCCTGGCCGCAAGCACCTGTGCCCTGGCCCAGGAGCACAGGCAAGCGCACCTCACCGGCCTGATCAACGACTACACTCCCTCCGACGTCAAAGGCGGCCCCTACGAAATGCATGGGCAGTGGGTCCTCGAGATCCACGAAGACGGGAACACTGCCGACTTCACCGTTGACATGACCATGTCCGACTATGGAATGACCTCAACCGGCGCCCCCGATGCGACCCAGGGCGGGCAGGGCGCGCACACCCACCACATCGTGCTGAACGACCGCCCGATCACGTGGAACATGGCCGGATGCCCGGCCTACAGCCCCGCCACCACCCACGGCTTCCAGATCGGCGGTACGGTGAACCTGCTCTCGGGCAACGGGAGCAAGGCGCCCTTTGAGCCCGCTCCTCCCGAGTCGACGCTGCAGGTCTGCGTCACCGGTGGCACGGAGGTCGACTACTCCAACCTCAGCCTCGTCCTGGCCGGGCCGGCGACTGCCCACTTCGGCCCTCAGGCGATCCATGGCGTGGTACGCAAGGGGGTAGAGCGCGATCGATAATGGTTCCGCACGCAGCCGGGTGCGCATCCCGCGCGCACCCGCCGCGCTTGCCGGAACATGCGAGCCGTCGCAGGTAGACTGGAGCCCATGCCTCTGCTCTCGCACGCACCTGCTGCAGGGGTGGCGCTGGGCGCGCTGGGACTGGCCGCGGGCGGCTGCTTCTACGCCGGGCTCTGGCCCACCTCGCAGCTCTTCGGGCCCACCCTGCTGGCCGGCGCGGACTGGCGCGAGGTAGCCCTTACCTTCGACGACGGGCCCCACGAGCGCTACACCCAGGAGCTGCTCGAGTACCTGGCCAACTACCGGGTGCGCGCTACCTTCTTCATGATCGGGGACCACGTCGGCAGGCTGCCATGGCTGGCCCGCAGGGTCTTCGCCGCAGGCCACGTGGTGGGTAACCACACCATGACCCATCCCAACCTGCTCTACCAGTCGCCCGCCCGGGTGGCGCGTGAGCTCGACGACTGCAGCCACCGGCTCGAAGACACGCTCGGGGCCCCGGTGCGCTACTTTCGCCCACCCTTCGGAGGCCGCCGCCCGGATGTGCTCCGCGCCGCCCGCCGCCTCGGCCTGGTGCCCGTGCTCTGGAACGCCACCGGCTATGACTGGCGCCGCACCACGCCGGAGACCATCTACGACAACCTGCGGCGCAGCATCGTGCGCCGGCGCAGGGCCGGCCGCGGCTCGAACCTGCTGCTGCATGACGGCGCCCCGGGCGGCTACGGGGACGCCGATCGCGGGGCCACTGTTACCGCCGTCCCCATGCTGATCGAGCGGCTGCATCGCGACGGCTCTCGCTTCGTCACGGTAGAAGCGTGGGACCGCCCGGCCGAGCCATCCAGACCCTCATCTACAATGGAGACGAGCACCTGAGGGAGAGCACGCACGCAATGGCACACAAGGTATTCTGCGCACGGTACAAGCAGGAGATGGATGGCCTCGACGAGCCGCCCTTTGACAGCGACTTCGGCCACAAGATCTACAACAACGTCTCCCGCAAGGCTTGGGGCGAGTGGATCGAGCACCAGAAGATGCTGCTGAACGAGTACCGCCTGCAGCCCTGGACCCCGCAGGCCCAGGAGTTCCTGGTGGAGCAGATGCAGAATTACTTCTTTGGCGAGGGCTCAAGCCTGCCCCAGGACTACGTTCCCCCGGCTCACTAGGTTGCGCCCCCGGCTCGCCCCCAGGCCATGCGTCCGGGTGCCGGAGTCGTGTACACTGCTCACTGGAGCAGCCCCTGTCGGGACGTGGCTCAGCCTGGTAGAGCACTCGCTTGGGGTGCGAGGGGTCGGCAGTTCAAATCTGCCCGTCCCGACCATTCGACAGTAGGAACCTCCGCCTCCGGGCAGCGATCAGGGTCTGGCGTGGCCCGGATCTCGCCTGTCTCCCGTGTTCTGAGGAAAAGGGACGGCCTACCTTGCGGCGGCTTTCTCCGCCTGGCGTGCTTCCTCCGCCTTGCGCAGCCACTTGGCGTAACTTCGGCTGGCATAGATGCGCGCACTGCATTTCCTGCAGCGGACCGGGTACTTGAAGATCAACATCTGCAGCCGGTCTTCAGGGCGCACGCGGGAGATCTTGAAGTTCGTCGAGTAGCAGGTGGGGCAGTGCATCACCGGTATTTTGCTCTCGTCCAACGCGGCTCTCCGAAGGGAGTACTGCAGTACCAGAATGGCACTGCGGCCCCTTGGCATTATCTTAATGCCGAAAGCCGGACTTTCGAGCTAATGTATGAATACGCGAGCCATGTGAGGCGAAAATATGGTTTGGGACGTATCTTTTACATGCGACATTTGCGGCAAGACAAAAGGCGAAGCCAACCACTGGTGGATGGCTTCGCTCGGGCCTCTCCCCTGCTTTGAAGACGATGCGGTAGCCCTGCGGTTTACCCTCATGCGGTGGAACGGCGAGGAGAGCCGCAACCCCGCCATGTACCACCTGTGCGGTCAGGGGTGTGCCATGCTCGCAGCGGAACGGTACATGACCGAGGGCGCCATCGACGCAGAGGCGGAAGCGCTTCGCTAGCCAAGCTTTCGCCCTCCGGGCGATAGGCCTCGCCCGCAACGTTCGGTGTTCCAACGCAGAGTTTCCGCCGCTTGCCGCTTTCTTCGCACCCCGGGCTGAGATCCCGTTTTCGGCCTTCCAGCAACTCTCACGCTCACCCAGGGTTTCCGTCTACGTCTCACCATCTGCATGCGAGGAGTGTCCTCTGATGTCTGCTGACGCCATCGGCATCTTTGCCCCACCTGCGATCGTCCCCGCAGCCCCGGCCGCGGACCCTCGCGCGGGCCAGCCTCGCGAGCTTCCGGCACGCGACCTCCGCGGTACCCGCACGGTCGCCGATGAGACAAGTCGGGCGGCCGAGGCCCTGCTGATCCGCGAGGCCCAGTCCGGATCCCGCACCGCCTTTGACGCGCTGGTGCGCCAGTATGACCAGGCCGTGTTGCGCCTCGCCCTGCGCCTCACCGGCTCTGAGCAGGATGCCCAGGACATTCACCAGGAGGCTTTCCTGAAGGCCTACCGGTACCTCGCCAATTTCCGCTTCGAGTGCTCCTTCTATACCTGGATCTACCGCATCGCGACCAACCTGTGCCTGGACCACCTGCGCCGCCGCAAGTCGCGTCGCGAGGACCAGTGCGTGCTCGTCGACTCCCGCGGCGAAGAGATGGACCTGCTCTCGAACGTCTCGGACGATCGCTCCGGCGCCAACCCTGCCCGGGAGCTCGACCGCAAGGTGCTGGCCGAACGCATCCAGGATGCCCTTGGACACCTGACCCCCCGTGAGCGCATGGTCTTTGAGTTGAAGCACTACCAGGGCCTGAAGCTGCGCGCCATCGGCGAGATGCTGGAGACGACCGAAGAGACAGCCAAGAACACCCTCTTTCGAGCCACCCGCAAGCTGCGCAACCGTCTGGCCGAGGTACGCTGATCGCTCCCCCTGCCGCCACGGCTGCCGCTTGAGCCTTGACGGACAACCGCTACCCGCCTGAGCCGGGACACACCGGCCGGGCCTTACCAGGCAAGTGAACCTCTTGTGAGAAGCCACGTGAAACGCAAAGGAACAGCCATGAACTGTGAAGTGGCTCAGCGGACCATCGCGCTCGCCGCGCTCGCCCCGGCACAGAGCCGTCACCCCGGCATCGCCGACGCTGACCGGGATCCCGAACTCGCAGCGCTCGAAGCGGAGATCTTCGCCGCCCACCCTGAGCTGACCGACTGCGCCGCCGACCTGCCGGACGCCGAGCGCGTCGCGCTTGAAGAGCACCTGGCCGGTTGCCGCGAGTGCCAGGCCGAGATGGCCGCCACGTCCGCTTTTTACCGGGCGCTCTCGCTCGCACGCCAGCCGGAGCCCAGTCCCAGCCTGGTGGCCAGGGCCCGCCTGCGCCTCGACGCCACCCTCGATCAGAACGCGCATCAGAGCGTCCTCGCACATCTGCTGCAGCAGCTCTCCTTCAGCGCAGGCCGCCTGCGCGCCTCCCCCGGCCTGGCCTCTGCCCTGCTCCTGGTGGGGCTCGTCGCCGGAGGGTACGGCGGCTACCGCGCCGGGCGCTCCCTGCATAACGTGGAGCAGCGCGAGCTGCCCTCGCAAGTCATCGCCAGCGTCAACAGCATCGTGCGCGACCCGGATTCGGAACAGGTTGAGGTGCGATACAACCGGCTGGTGCCGGACGTGCTCTCCGGTTCGCTCGACGACCCCTGGATCCGCCGGCTGCTCGTCCTCGGCATCCAGAACGGCGCTGACCAGTCTGTCCGCAACAACTCTGTCGACCTGCTGGCTGACGAGTGCCGGCACGGCCACCAGTGCAATGGAGGCCTGATCCGCACTGCGCTCCTCAACGCGCTGCGCAAGGACCGCGACCCGCGTGTCCGCCTGCAGGCGCTCGATGGCTTGGAGCCCTACATTGCCGAAGATGTGCAGGTGCGCGATGCGGTCGTCCGTGCCCTGATGGCCGATTCCAGCGCCAATGTCCGCATCGATGCCATACGCCTGCTCACCCCGGTCGAGGTCGACTCCAGCGTCCGCCGCGCCCTGCACACCGCCGCCGCAGAGGACCGCGACCCGTCTATCCGCAGCGCGTCGCAACAGATGCTGAACGGCATGCCGCAGGTGCAGTGATGCGAGCCCTCCCCGCCAGCACCCCCAGCCGCACCTACTCCAGCACGCATCGGTGGAACCGCGCTCTGGCCCTCGCCGGCCTGCTGCTCTCCCTCTCGCCCGCGGCCTTCCCGCAAGCGGTGCGCCCGCCGGACCTCTCGCCCCAGACCCTGGCCGACCTCTTTCCGCCGCCGCCGGTGAACGCCGCCCCGCCTCGCCCGCATCCAGGCCCGCAGCCCGGCTACCTGGGCGTCAGCCTGGCGGACCTTGACCCGCAGACCGCATCGCAGCTGCGCCTGAAGGACGCGCACGGCTCGCTTATCCTCTCCATCGATCGCGACGCGCCCGCCGCCTCCTCCGGACTCCGCCCCCGCGATGTCATCCTCGAGATGGATGGCCAGCGCATCGCCGACACCGAACAGCTGCGCCACAAGCTGCACGAGAGGACCGCGGGCATGGCGATCACCGTGCGCATCAGCCGCGATGGCAGCGAGCAGATCGTCTCCATCCAGCTGGGCGACCAGGCCCTGATCGCCGAACGCGCCTGGGAACAGCACTTCAACACCCGCGGCAGCGACCAGCTCAACGTCGCCGACACCCCCGGCGTGGGTACCGCCGCTCCCGCGCCCGCAGCCTCCTTTGTGGCGCCCAGCGGCCACACCCGCGGCTCCGGCTTTCTGGGCGTCTTCTCGGTGAACGCGCTGTACACAGGCGCCGAGCTCGATCCACTCTCCACCCAGCTGGCAGAGTACTTTGGCGTGCACGACGGCGCCGGCCTGCTGGTGCGCAGCGTGAACGACAACAGCCCGGCCTCGGCAGCCGGCCTCAAGGCAGGAGACGTGATCCTGCGGGTGAACAACCAGGCCGTCGTCTCGCGGGTCGACTGGACCAAACAGCTGCATGCCAACCGCGGTCATGCCATCCAGCTCTCCGTCATGCGCAACCGGCATGAGCAGCTCCTCACCCTGGCCGCGCCCGGCAGCGCCAAGAAGGGCTAGCGGCGCAAGCGCGCCAAGCCTTACCCGCCTTTGCGTGCCACAACGCCCTGACAGAGAGGGCCTCTCGCGTGAGCATCGACGTAGAGCCTCTTCGACTCAAAGCAAACGGGTTTCACTTCGACGCGCTCTCAGCCGGCTCGCCCCACGATCCGCTGGTGCTCTTCCTCCATGGATTTCCGCAATTTGCTGACAGCTGGCTGCCCATCCTGCCCGGCATCGCGGCAGCCGGCTTTCGCGCTGTCGCTGTCGACCAGCGAGGCTACTCTCCCGGCGCCCGGCCGCCGGCGATCGAAGACTACGCCGCCGACCTGCTCGAAGCCGATGTCCTCGGCTTCGCCGACGCCCTCGCTGCACCGCGCTTCCACCTGGTGGGCCATGACTGGGGAGGCCTGGTCGCCTGGCGCCTGGCCGCGCGCCACCCCCAGCGGCTAGCCTCGCTCACCGTGCTCTCAACGCCCCACTGGGATGCCTTTGTCGAGGCCGCCCGCACCGATCCAGACCAGAGAGCGAAGTCGCGCTACATCCTTCTCTTCCGCTCCCCTGACCATCTGGCAGAGTCAACCCTGATGGCGCTCGATGCCCGGCTCCTGCGTGCGGCCTACCAGGACAAGCTGGACCCCGCCCGGGTGGACGAGAATATACGCCGGCTCTCCGAGGACAACGCCCTTACCGGCGCCCTGCATTGGTACCGCGCCATCCAGTATGGCGACCGCATCGGCAAGGTGACCGTTCCCACGCTCTACGTCTGGGGCGATCAAGACATGGCGCTGGGGGAGACAGCCGCGCTCGCGACCCGCGCCTATGTCGACGCGCCCTACCGCTTCGAGCGCCTGCCCGGCGCCTCGCACTGGCTGGTCGAAGAAGGGCCCGAGCGTGTGCTCCAGCTGGTCAGGGAACATCTCGGCGAGCATCTCAGCCCCAACCGCTGACCCGCCGAGCACCGGCCGCTAGCTGCTGGGCATCAGCGACATCAGCCTCTCCGGCTCCTCACCCAGCCAGGAGTTGTTCAGCGCTGTCCCATCAAAGATCGACGACGTCTTGAACGGCTCCCACTGTCCCTTGGCCGCGGCTGCCCGAGTCTTCTCGAGCAGCACCGCCCGCTCTTCCGCGCTGAATGGGTGAAAGCTACGCATCGCCTCAAACGCCTGGTCCATGATCTCGGGCGTATCCATGCCTGCAATGACCACCGAAGTGGGCAAGCTGAGCGCGTAGTGCAGGCACTCGGTAGGCGTGACCGTCTTTGATTTCAGGATGATGCCGTTGCCCATCGACTTCATGCCCAGCACGCCGATGCCTCGGCTGACCAGCTCTGGCACCACCAGCTTTTCAAACGACCGGAAGTGCGCATCCATCACATTCAGCGGCATCTGCACCGCGTCGAACCGGAAGCCGTTCTCCTCTGCCACCTCCAGCATGTAGAGGTGAATGCGCGGATCCTTGTGTCCCGTAAACCCGATAAAGCGCAGCTTGCCCGCCTGCTGTGCTTCAAGCATCGCTACGTGCGCGCCGTCTTCGGCAAAGATGCGGTTCGGGTCTTCAAAGCGCAGGATCTCGTGGTGCTGCACCAGGTCGATGCAGTCCACCTGCATGCGCAAGAGCGAGGTCTCAATCTGCTTGGCTGCTTCCTTCTTGCTGCGGCCGTCGATCTTGGTCATCAGCAACGTCTTCTCGCGGTAGCCGTCCTTGAGTGCCTTGCCCATGCGCAACTCGGAGAGGCCATCGTTGTAATCCCACGAGTTGTCCATGAAGTTAATGCCGCGGTCAATCGCCGTGCGCACCAGCCGGATCGCTGCTGCCTCTGTCACCGTCGGCAGCCCGATGTGCCAGCCGCCCAATCCAATCGCTGAAACCTTCTCGCCCGTGCTGCCCAGCGTGCGGTACTGCATCTCTGCCTCGCCCATCCGTATTCTCCCGTCTTCTCGACCTGTCTACTCGATTGGATGCGCGCCGAAACCCTGCCACACCTGAACTACGCCGGGGGGGGGCAGCAGGTATACTCCGCTGACCGGAGGAAACCCATGGCGCCCGTGCGCATCAGCATCGTCTACCAGAGTGGCGGCGGCCACACGCGAGTCCTTGCCCAGGCGCTGGCAGGCGGCTGCACGCAGGTGGCAGATACCACCGCCGAGCTGGTCGAGATCCTCGGACAGGATGTGCACGAGGGCCGTTGGTCAAATAACGCGATCCTCGAAAAGCTCGCCGCCTCGGATGCCATC
>DASWUY010000161.1:0-1933 GCA_036401435.1 Acidobacteriaceae bacterium
GGGGATGCCCCAGTCCGGCCGGTAGTTCAGGTACTCGCCGCCGACCCAGAGGTGGGGCACTTCGCCGATGGAAGACTGCGAGACCTGGGCGCGCAGGGGGAGTGGAAGGATCGCCGCGCAGGCGACCAGGTAAAACAGCCATCTCTTGCTCATCGCATCTCTCCGAAAATCCGGAAGCTCCTCAGGCACGTCTGCTGCCGGGGAGAGGTCGGGGTCTCTCTCCGCCGGCAGCCGCCGGGGTTTACTGCGGCCCCGGGGCGACGGGGGTTGTGGCCTGGGCGGCACTGGCGGCAGGCGTTGCAGCAGGTGCCTGGCCGACGGGCTGTGCTACTGCGGGCGCCGCGTTAGCCTGGTAGCGCTGCAGGCGCAGGTAGACTGGCGTGACAGCAAAGGGCAGCTTGTCTCCGGCGTTGAGGATGGGGGGCAGCTTGGCATTGAGCGCCAGGACCTTGTCGTTCCAGGGGTCGGTGCGGAGATGGCTGCCGATGGGAAGGGCAGCGATCTGGGTCAGGTTGTTGATGTCCAGCTTGACGGCGCCCTTGCCAAGCTCGGCCAGCCAGGGCGTGCCGTCCTGCTTGATGAGCGGGTCGCCAAGGCGGGGTGAGAGAAGCGCGGGCAGCAGCTTCTCACGGGTGAGCAGTTGGGCGAAGAAGAGGCCGACGCTGGGCGCCTTGTCCTTGTACACCGAGCCGTTGAAGAGCTCGATGGCCTTCTTGGCGGCAGCGGCGTTGTCGACGTCGGTGTGGTTCATCGTGATGCGCTCAAAGGCGGCCTGGTCAGGGAAGAGGAGGCGGTCGTTGAACGCGTAGCGGGTATCGATGTGGTGGCCGAGCAGAATGTGGGCGAGCTCAAAGCTGAGCAGCGCGGCCAGATCTTCTTCGGTGGGCAGGGTGTCGACCAGCCCCTTGCTCATCAGGATGGTGTTGCCGACGGCCAGGGACTCGAGCGGCTGAGTGAGCAGGACGCGGCAATGCAGGTCGCCCGGCAGGGTGATGTTGTTGCCGATGACGATGTTGTTGGCGACGGTCTCGAGCACCTTGTCAAAGTCGCTGGGCGGGGCGAGCAGGCCGGCCTGCACCAGGCGATCGAGTACGTTGTTCTCAGCCTGGGTGATGAAGAGGCGCTGGGCCTGGAGCGGACTCACATCCTGCGAGTTCTCGCTCTGGTCCTGCGCGTTTTCTATCTGCATGGAGGAGTTGTCGGTGGTGCTGGCAGGCAGCTTGAGCGAGTAGCCCCAGAAGAGGGTCTGGGCGCGGAAGCCCTTGGCCTTGGCGGCTGCGGCGTGATCGCTCTCTTCGACGTAGATGGCCGCCGGCAGCCAGACGCCCTCCTGCATGTTGGAGCGCCAGCTGTCGAAGTGGTAGTAGTGGGTCTCCTCGTCGTTCACGTTGCTGGAGTAGGTGCCGTTGAAGCGGACGATGTTTCCGTCCTGGTCCTCGACCCAGATGCGGCCGAAGAAGCGGCCGGCGCCGGTCTTCTCCCGGGGGCGGACGTCGAAGACGGTGGTGCGCACCGAGCCCAGAAACTCGCGGCGGACGAAGTTGAACTCGTAGTGCTGCTGGTCGAAGCCAACCGGATCAAGGAACATCATGTCCATGAAGCCGGTCGGGGAGTAGCTGAGTTCAAAGGCCTTGCTGAGGCCGGAGACGTACTTGAGCGAGCCGTGCAGCAGGCCCTTGTGGGTGGAACGCGTGTCGTACTGCTCGTCGCCAAAGGTCTTCCCGAAGTCGACCCGCCCAATGATGTATTGGTCAGACACAGGCACCTGGTACTCGGCGGGGTCAGGCCTGAGGTTCTGGATGTAGGTCTGCACGACCGGGGTATGCTTGGCGATCTCCCGGACGGTGACTTTCTCGCGGGCCATGGCGCGGTTCAGCAGCTCGGTCTGCTCCGGGGTGAGCGGGGTGAAGAGAGCCTTCTTCTCTTTCTTGGC
>DASWUY010000162.1:0-1852 GCA_036401435.1 Acidobacteriaceae bacterium
GCCGGCCAGCTCCATCGCCCGCGCCTCTGAGACCAATGAGGCCCGCGGCATGATGAAGGTCATCGTCGATGCCCAGACCAACCAGGTCCTTGGCGCCGCCGTGCTCACCGCCGAGGGCGGCGAGCTCGCCTCCATGCTCCAGCTCGCCATGGCCGGCAACCTGCCCTACACCGCACTGCGCGATGGCGTCTTTTCCCATCCCACCTGGTCCGAGTCGCTCAACACCATCTTTGAGCACTTCCAGGACGACAAGTAGCCCCTGCGCCGCTGCTCCCCGCCCCACCCCCATGAACGCGGCTGCCGCTTTCTGCATCTCTCCCTTTGATCGGCTCCGCTGGCCGTGGCGGAGCCATAAGGGACACGTAGCAGAGACGCGGCGCACGCACCACGCACGCCCGGAAAGAGCAGGTTGAGGTTGGCATCGGACGTAAAGGCTTTGCCCAAGCCAGGCACGGGTAGAAACCGGGTCATCATTGAGAATGTGCGCCCGCAGATCGACGGCGGCCGCTTCCCCGCCAAACGCATCATCGGCGACCGCGTTGAGGTCCAGGCAGACATCTTCGGCGATGGGCACGACCACGTGGCTGCTCGCCTGCTCTACCAGAAGGCCGGCGCGCCCGACTGGCAGGTCACGCCCATGGTCCCGCTCGACAACGACCGCTGGTCGGCCAGCTTCCTCGTCGAGAGCCTGGGGCGCTATCGCTTCACGCTCGTCGCCGGCATCGACCACTTCGACACCTGGCGCAGCGGCTTTGAAAAGAAGCTGGCCGCCGGGCAGGACATGTCCGTCGAGCTACTGAACGGCGCCCAACTCGTCGACCAGGCAGCCAAACGCGCCCGCGGCGCAGAGGCCACCCAGCTCAGGAAACGTGCGGCAGCCCTGCGGCAGAAGCCCGACATCGAGGTCATCGAGATCCTCCCCACCACCCCGTCCGCCGCCATTGAGGCGGCTCTCTCGCCAGAGCTCGCCGGGGCCATGGCCCGCTATCCCGACACGACGCTCGAAACCCGCTTCGCTCGCGAGCTTGAGATCCACGTCGACCGCGAACGTGCCCGCTTCTCCTCCTGGTACGAGCTCTTTCCCCGCTCCACCGCCCCGCAGCCTGGCGCCCATGGCACCTTTCGCGACGTAGAGGCGCGGCTGGACTATGTGCAGTCCCTCGGCTTCGACGTCCTCTACCTGCCTCCCATCCACCCCATCGGCCGCTCTTTCCGCAAGGGCCGGAACAACACCGTCACCGCCGAGCCGGAAGACGTCGGCAGCCCCTGGGCCATCGGCGCCACCGAGGGCGGACACACCGACATCCTTCCCGAGCTCGGCACGCTCGCCGACTTCCAGCACCTGCGCGCCGCCGCCGAGTCCCGCGGCATCGAGCTCGCCCTTGACATCGCCTTCCAGTGCGCACCCGATCATCCCTGGGTCACGAAACATCCTGACTGGTTCAAGCAGCGCGCCGACGGCACCATCCAGTACGCCGAAAATCCACCCAAGAAATACCAGGACATCTACCCCCTCGACTTCGAGTCCTCCGACTGGCAGGCCATGTGGGACGCTCTCCGCGACGTCTTCCTCTACTGGGCCGGCCAGGGCGTGCGCATCTTCCGCGTCGACAACCCGCACACCAAAGCCTTTTCCTTCTGGGAATGGGTCATCGCGTCTGTCCAGCAGCAATACCCCGATGCACTCTTCCTCGCTGAAGCGTTCACCCGCCCGCGCATCATGGAGCAGCTCGCCAAGCTGGGCTTTTCGCAGTCCTACAGCTACTTCTGCTGGCGCACCACCCGGCCCGAGCTTGAAACCTATGGTCGCGAGCTCACCCAGGACCCGCCCGACGGCACCAGCCAGTGGGAG
>DASWUY010000163.1:0-5807 GCA_036401435.1 Acidobacteriaceae bacterium
GAAGTAGAAGTGAACTGTCTGCACCTCGGAGCCGCCGGCAGAGAGCCCTGCGGCGACCACCTGGCCGTCCTCGCTGGGGGTGTACTGGTCGAGCGAGATGTGGTGCCCGGGCGTGCTCAGCTTGCCGACGTCCAGCAGCAGGCGCTCCTCGCCGCCTGCGGCCGCGGTGCTCAGGGCCTTGCGCACATAGAGGTTGGCCTGGTTTTCTCCGCGCAGCCGCTTGCGGTAGAAGACGAATTGGCCCGCCAGTTGGACATCGCTGATAGCGGCGTCGGGCGCGTTGAGGTACCGCTCCACCTCGGCGGCGAACTGCTTGCGTGCCGGGATGCTGTCGAGCTTGGACCGGGTGTAGTCATCCTGCGCGCGCATCCAGGTCACCACCTCGGGAGCCTTCTGGTCTTCAAGCCAGCGGTAGGGATCGGTGACCTGCTGTCCGTAGTAGGTGTCCGTGACCGGGCGCACCGGGGCCACGGGTGGGCGCGCCATCTGGGCCTCTGCGCGGAGGCAGAGGGTGAGCGCGAGGAGAAGGGTCGGGTGTGAGCTCAAACGCATGCGCTTGACTATAGCGGAGAGCCGGCCGGGCGCGCAGTCCCTCCGCCGCTCTCGCTACGCTTCGATAGCCCGGCGGCGGCGGGCAGGAGCACAGCCACTGACGGGCGATCGGCTTGCCGGGACCGCGATCAGCTTGCCGCTTACTCCTCTGGACTGCGGGTGCTCTTGCGCGGGGCGCGCTTCGCCGGAGTCTTTTTGGCTGCCGCACCGGCCCTGCCCAGGGCTTCGTTGGCGGCAGCGGTGCGGGTGCTGGACTTCTTGGCGGGCGTCTTGCGGGCAGGGCTGCTGCCGGTCTTCGTGGTCGCCGCGGTCTTCTTGGCTGCTGTTTTCCTGGGTGCAGTTTTGCGCGCAGCGGTCTTCCGCACCGCAGTCTTGCGGGGCGCGCTCTGCTTCTTGCCGGCCGTCTTCTTCGCAGCCGCGCCGGGCTCCTTCTTCGTCGAGCCGGGCGCGCCGGCCGGCACAGGGTGCGCCTTGCGCGCGGCCACCGTCTTCTCGGTGAGAGCGGCCTGCAACTGCGTTGCGTCGAGCGAGCGCGCCGACTTGCGCAGACGCTCGATGTCATAGAAGGCGCGCTTCTCCTCGGTAAAGATGTGCACGACGAAGTCGACGTAGTCCATCAGGATCCACTCGCCGACGCGGCGGCCTTCAACCGAGTTGGGGTAGGTGCCAAACTCGCGCTTCATCTTCAGCTCGATGTCGTCTGCGATTGCGACGGTCTGGCGGGTGTTGTTGCCGCTGGTGATAAGAAAAAAGTCGGTGAAGCCGGCATCGGCGGCGTCGAGCTCAAGGATGCGGGTCTCCTGGGCTTTCTTGTCGTCACAGACCGCGGCTGCGACGAGCACCATCTTGCGGGTTTCGGACGTGGGCATCGGGCCTCGCTTGCTTGCTTATCTTATCGTCACTCACGCTCCGGTGGCTTACCCAGGGCGTTCGGCTTCCGCGTAGAGCCCGTGAGCGCGGATGTAGGCGAGCACGGGGGGAGCGAGCGCCTGCTCGACGAGCGCCGCGTTCCCGGTGGCCAGGTCAGCGCGCACCCCGGTGGCGGAAAGATCCTCACGCTGATCGGGGAGCACGTAGAGCTCTGTTCGGGCGCCCGATGCCAGCTCCAGGGGGTAGTGGTAGCAGCCGGGCTGACAGTCACGCCGCGCCGGTGCGACGCCCGGGGCAAGCAGCGGGCTAAGCGCGGCCCCCAGCTGGTCGAGGTCAAAGCCCGGGCGGCTGGCCACCACCCAGCTGGCCAGCGGCAGCAGCTCCCCGGCCCGGTGCCACTGTGGCAGGCTCAGGAAGGAGTCTGCGCCCAGGAGAACGAAGAGCTGGTCGCCCGGGGCAAGCTCGCTCCTGAGCCGCAGCAGCGTGGTGTAGCTGTAGTTGGGGCGGCCATCCTGCTGGGGTGCGTCAAGGGTGCTGACACCAAAGCGCGGGTCAGAGGCAGCTGCAAGCTGCAGGCTGAGCATGGCCAGCCGCTGCGAGTAGTCCGCCGGCGCAGCCGCGTCGCGCTTGAGCGGCTGCAGCGCCACCGGAACAAAGAGCACCTGGTCCAGCCGGAGGCGGTCGGCGGCCGCCGTCGCGATGCGCAGGTGAGCCTGGTGCGGTGGGTCAAAGGTGCCGCCGAAGAAGCCGAGGCGCATGCTGTGTATCGTATCCCGGCGCCGCGCCTGGCTCCGGTGGCTCCAGAACCAGCCTTCGCGACGAGGCTGACCCGCATCTGCAGCCATAGGTGCCGAGCCCCGCGGAGTGGTAGGCTTCGCAAGACGTTCTGGAGGCGCATGGCCTTGGCGCGCCCCGAACGCCCGGACGCGCGGCGGCAAAAGCGTAAGGTGAAGGCGTGCACATTGCCTATGTCGGGCTGGGGTCGAACCTGGGGTCGCCTGCGGGCGATGCGGCTGCGACGGTGCTGGCCGCGGCCGCATCGCTGCGGGAGCTTGTACGCGAGCCGGAGAGTGGCGAGGCCATGCGGCTCTCGTCGCTCTACCAGACGGCCCCGGTGGGCATGCGGGAGCAGCCCCACTTCATCAACGCGGTGGCCTGCCTGCACACCGCGCTTGCGCCGGAGAGGCTGATGGAGCAGCTGCTGCGCATCGAGCGAAGCTTTGGACGGGTGCGGGAGGAGCCGAACGGCCCGCGCACCCTCGACCTGGACCTGCTGATGGTGGATGACCTGGTGCTGGCAACCGGAACGCTAGCGCTGCCGCACCCGCGCATGGCTGCGCGGCGCTTTGTGCTGGCCCCGCTCGCGGAGCTCGCGCCGGGGCTGCGGCATCCTTTGCTGCGGCGCACGGTGGCCGAGCTGCTGGCCGCTCTGCCGGACCAGGGCGAGCAGGGTGCGGCCGGGGTGCAGCGGCTGGAGGTACCCCGATGAGGATGGCTGGAGCCCGCGCCCGCAAGGCTGCCGCCTGCTGCCTCTGGGTGGCTGTGGGCAGCGTTGCGGCCCTGGGTCAAATCGCGCCCCAGACTGTGCCCCAGACTGTGCCCCAGACTGGGCCGCAGACTGGGCCGGCGCCGGCTGCCGGTGCGGGGTCAGCCCCCGCCCCCGCCCCGCCGCCTACCGAGCGGGTTGAGGTCACGGCCTATCGCACCCCGCTGGCCGCGCTCACTTCCCCTGCAAGCACCCGCTTGCTGACCGCCTCCGAGCTGCAGCAGGCGGCTGCCGTCACTCTCGATGGCAAGCTGCGCCTGGTGCCTGGCTTTGAGCTCTTTCGCAGGACCAGCGCGCTGGTTGCGAACCCGACGACGCAGGGCGTCTCGCTGCGCGGCCTGGGTTCGACCGCGGCCAGCCGCACCCTGGTCCTCTCCGGCGATGTGCCGCTGAACGATCCGTATGGAGGCTGGATCCACTGGAATGAGCTGCCCCCGCTGGCCGTACGGTCGGTGGAGGTGGTGCGCGGCGGGGCTTCCGACCTGTACGGGTCCAGCGCCATTGGCGGGGTGGTGAATGTGATGGCCGTGGAGGCGCCGGTACGCGGTGCGCGTCCGGTCCTGGAGCTGCGATCGAGCTACGGCGCTGAAGCCACCACCGAGAACGCCCTGCTGGGCACGGCTGCCTGGGGCCGCCTGGGCGCGGTCTTCGCAGCCGGCCTGACCGCCACCGACGGCTACACGCTGGTAGCGCCGGCGCTGCGTGGCCCGGTCGACCGGCCCTCGAACGTGCATGCGGAGACCGGGTTGGTGGAGCTCGACCGGCGCCTGGGCGATAGCGCGCATGCCTTTTTGCGCGGCAACGTGCTGAACGAAAATCGGCACAACGGCACGCTCGTGACCACGAATGCCACGCGCCTGTGGCGGTATGCCGCCGGCGCCGACGCGGGGCGGCTCAGCGGCCGCGTTTTCGGCGCAAGCGAGCACTACTTCCAGAGCTTCTCTGCCATCGGCGCCAATCGCGCGACGGAAAGACTGACCCGCACCGACGAGGACCCGGCCGGGGAGCTGGGTGCGTCCCTGCGCTGGACCCAGCCCGTGCTTCGCAACACGCTGGTGGTGGCGGGTGGGGATGTGCGGGATGTGCGGGCGGCCGATTACGCCTTTCCTGCAGCCGGAACAGCCGCCACCCGCACCACGGCACGGCAGCGGCAGACCGGCGGGTACGCGGAGCTGCTCGCGACCCCGGGCGCATGGACGCTGAGCGGGAGCGCGCGCCTGGACCGGTTTACCAACGGCGACGCGCGGCAGTTTGCCCCCGGCGGCCAGACGGCCGAGCCCTCGCTTGCAGAGACGGTGGTCGACCCGCGCCTGGGCATCTCGCGAGCGCTGGGCCATGCGATGGCCGTGAGTGCTTCCGGCTTTCGCGCCTATCGCGCGCCCACCGAGAATGAGCTCTACCGGACGGGCCAGGTGGGGCAGCAGACCACCCTCGCCAACGGGCGCCTGCGGTCAGAGCGGGCGACGGGATGGGAGGCGGGTGTGTCGGCAGCGCCGAAAGCCTCCGAGCTGCGCGCCAGCTACTTCTGGACGCAGGTGAACCGGCCAATCACCGCCCTCACCCTGACCACCACCCCCACGGCGACCACGCTGATGCGCGAGAACCTGGGCCAGATTGAGAGTCGCGGGGTCTCGCTTGATGGAAGTGTGCATCCTGAAGTGGCATTTGGACCGGCCCAGCGAGTCACGGTCGCAGGCGGATACCAATATGCCATGGCCACGGTTACAAAATTCGCGCAGCAACCTGCGCTGGTGGGTAAGTGGATCCCGCAGGTGGCGCGGCATACGGGGACGCTGCAGGCTACGTTAGCCGGCGAACGTCTCGGGCTGCTGAGCGTTCAGGCGCGCGCCAGCGGCCGGCAATTCGACGACGACGTGAACGTGCATGAGCTGCACTCGTATGTGCGCTTTGACGTGTATGCGTCCCATGCACTGGGGCACAGGGTGGAGGCCTTTGCCGCGGTCGAGAACCTGCTCGACCGCTCCATCGATGCGGGACGAACGCCGGTGCGCACACTGGGCACGCCGCAGCTGGCCAGGTTCGGGGTGCGTTTGAAGTTCGGCGATTGATTGGGGCGCCGGTGAGGCGTGCTCTAAGTGGCGGCGGGAGCCTGGCGCCAGCGGGTAAAATCGCGTAAGTGGCGCTCACGTTCAAGGTGCAGGCGGTGACGGCGCGCGGCGGGCGCCGGGCCACCATGACGCTGCCCCATGGGCGCGTGGAGACGCCGGTCTTTATGCCGGTGGGCACGGCGGCGACCGTCAAGGCAGTGCCGCAGGACGTTCTCGAAAACCTGGGCGGAGACGGAGCCGGAGCGCAGATCCTCCTCGGCAACACCTACCACCTCTACCTGCGGCCGGGGCACGAGGCCGTGCGCAGGATGGGCGGGCTGCACCGGTTCATGAGCTGGGCCCGGCCAATCCTCACTGACTCAGGCGGCTTCCAGGTCTTCTCACTGAGCGACCTGCGCCGGATCTCGGCCGACGGGGTCGAGTTTCGCTCGCACCTGGACGGATCCAAGCATTTCTTTTCACCTGAGCACTCGATGGCCGTGCAACTGGCTCTTGGCTCGGACATCGCCATGGCCTTTGACGAGTGCCTGGAGTATCCGGCGGAGTGGTCGCGGGCGCGCGCTTCGCTGGACCTGACGATGAGCTGGGCGGTGCGTTCAAAGGCGTATTTCGACGAGCACCAGAACGACACACCCTGGGCCCAGGCCGCCTCCGCGCCGACGGCCGAGTGGCAGGCAAGCGTGCCGGCAGTCGGGGCGGGGGCCACGCCCAGCCTTTTCGGCATCGTGCAGGGAGGCGTGTATCTCGACTTACGGCGCGAGTCAG
This sequence comes from Acidobacteriaceae bacterium, assembly GCA_036401435.1. Classification (GTDB taxonomy): domain Bacteria; phylum Acidobacteriota; class Terriglobia; order Terriglobales; family Acidobacteriaceae; genus EB88. The sequence continues at coordinate 5,803 of DASWUY010000163.1, forward strand.
CGGAG
>DASWUY010000164.1:0-16965 GCA_036401435.1 Acidobacteriaceae bacterium
GAGGAGAATGCCAGTGCAGCCGTTTGAGTATCAGCGGGTTGACGATCCGCAGGCGGCCGTCAACGCCCTTGCGCAGCAGTCCCGCACCAAGCTCCTTGCAGGCGGTACAAACCTTGTTGACCTGATGAAGCAGGAGGTCGAGCGGCCGTCGCACCTGGTGGATATCAACCGCCTGGAGCTGGCCAGGATCGAGCCCTTGCCGGACGGCGGACTGCGTCTGGGCGCGCTGGCCCGCAACGCGGATACGGCCGAGCACCCTCTGGTGCGCCAGGACTACCCCATGCTGGCGCAGGCCATTCTCTCCGGCGCCTCGCCGCAACTGCGTAACCTCGCGACCGACGGCGGCAACCTGCTGCAGCGCACCCGCTGCTACTACTTCTACGACCCTGCTTACGACCAGTGCAACAAGCGCAGCCCGGGCAGCGGATGCGCCGCACTCAAGGGCTTCAACCGCATTCATGCCATCCTGGGAGCGAACAGCGAGAACCCCAAGACGGCCTGCATCGCGACTCACCCTTCTGACATGTGCGTGGCGCTCGCAGCGCTGGGCGCGACGGTGCGCGTGCGCGGCAAACGGGGCGAGCGCACCATCCCGTTTGCGGAGTTCCATCGCCTGCCGGGCCGCTCGCCGGAGGTGGACACCAACCTGCGTGCCGACGAGCTGATCCTCTCGATCGACTTGCCGAAGTCGCCGTATGGCGCTCACTCCACCTACGTCAAGGTGCGCGATCGCGCCAGCTACGCCTTCGCGCTGGTCTCCGCCGCAGCCGCACTCGAGCTCGATGGACGCACAATTCGGAGCGCGCGCCTGGCGCTTGGCGGCGTCGCCCACATGCCCTGGCGATCTGAACCTGCGGAGGCTGCCCTGAAGGGCAAGCCGGCCACCCCGGACAGCTATCGCCTGGCCGCCGACCAGATCCTGTCTGGCGCCCGGACCCACGAGCACAACGCCTTCAAGGTAGAGATGGCCAGGCAGACGATCGTGCGCGCCTTCACCATCGCAGCGGGAGAGCAGGCATGAGCACCACCCCCAGCATCACCCCTACCGTCTCGCAGCCCAACCCGGGCACCGCGCCTACTTCCATCGGGGCACCGGTCAACCGCCTCGACGGGCCTGCGAAGGTGACCGGCGCCGCCAAGTACGCAGCCGAGTTCCCTATCCCCAACCTGTGCTATGCGGTGATGGTGACCAGCACCATTGCCAAGGGCACCATCCAGCGCATGGACACCGCGGCCGCCCAGCGTGCCCCGGGGGTGATCAGCATCCTCACCCCGGCCAACACGGCCAAGCTACCCCAGAACGGCAAGGCGGGCGTGCACCCGCCGGCCGGCCGGGTCCTCTCGCTGCTGCAGGACAACACGGTCGAGTACAACAACCAGCCCATTGCCGTGGTGGTCGCCGAGACCCTCAACCAGGCGCTCCACGCCGCTTCGCTCGTCAAGGTGAAGTACCAGGCGGCCGCGCCCAAGCTCGACTTTGAAGGCGGCTTCCCTACCGCGCACCCGGCCGGCCACGGGCGCGATCCGGCGGATGTCTCCGCGGGCAAGGTGACTGCAGGGCTGGCGGCGGCCGAGGTGCGCATTGACCACATCTACACCACCCCCATGCAGAACCACAATCCGCTGGAGCCGCATGCCACCATCGCCCAGTGGGATGGCGAGCGGCTCACCCTGCACGACGCCACGCAGTACGTCGCCGGCGTAAAGCAGACGGTGGCCAAGACCCTCGGCCTGCCGGAAGACAACGTGCGCGTGCTCTGCCCCTACACCGGGGGCGGATTTGGCTGCAAGGGCTCCACCTGGTCGCACGTGCTGCTCGCGGCCATCGCCGCCAAGGCGGTCAACCGCCCTGTGAAGCTGGTGCTTGAACGCCCGCAGATGTTTGGTCCCGTCGGGGGACGGCCCCGCACTCACCAGCACATTGTGCTTGGCGCCAAGCGCGATGGCACCCTCACCGCGATGCAGCATGATGTCTACTCGCATACCTCGGAGTTCGAGGACTTTGCCGAGCCGTCCTCAAGCGTGACGCGCATGCTCTACGCCAGCGATGCGATTGAGACCTCGCAGCGCCTGGTCCCTCTCTCGGTCGGCACACCCACCTTCATGCGTGCGCCGGGCGAGGCAACCGGCACCTTCGCCCTCGAGATTGCGCTTGATGAGCTTGCCTGCGAGCTCAAGATGGACCCCATCGCGCTGCGCCTCAAGAACTATGCCGAGAAGGACCCGACCAACAACCGCGAGTTTTCAAGCAAGCACCTACGGGAGTGCTACCAGCAGGCGTCCGAACGCTTTGGCTGGAGTCGGCGCAACCCCGAGCCCCGCTCCACCAGGCAGGGGCATGAGCTGGTCGGCTGGGGCATGGCGACGGCTACCTACTCGGCCAATCGCTCGTCAGGCAATGCCAAGGTGACCTTTGAACCGAATGGCCGCGTGACCGTCCTCTGCGGCTCGCAGGACCTGGGCACGGGCACCTACACCATCCTCGCGCAGACCGCTGCCGCCACCCTGAAGATGCCCATCTCGCTCTTTGACGCCAAGCTTGGCGACAGCGAGCTGCCCAAGGCACCTGTCTCCGGCGGCTCGCAGAGCGCGGCCAGTATTACGCCCGCGGTGCAGGCTGCGGCTCAGCAGGTCATGCTCAAGCTCTATGCCCTCTCGGTCACGGATGCCGGCTCGCCCTTCCACGGCCTGCAGCCGGACCAGTTCGAGTTTGCCGATGGCCGCATCACCCACAAGGCCAGGCCAGGCGCCAGCGACACCGTCACCGCGCTGATCGCCCGCAACCGCAACGAGCCCATTACCGCTGCCGGATCAGCCCAGCCCGACCAGGAGAGCGATGCCTACTCCAACCACTCCTTCGGCGCCGTCTTTGCTGAGGTGGGGGTGGACGAGGCGCTGGGCACGGTACGCGTGCGCCGGCTTACGGCGGTCTACGATATCGGGACCCTGCTTACCGGCAAGGCGGGCATCAGCCAGCTGATCGGCGGGCTGGTATGGGCCGTCAGCCTGGCGCTGCATGAGGAAACGCACATGGACATGCACTACGGCCGGGCCGTCAACAACAACCTGGCCGAGTACCACGTGCCCACCAACCTCGACATTCCCGAGCTCGATGTCTCGGTGCTCAATATCCCCGACAAGCGGTTCAACCCTCTGGGCGCCCGCGGCATCGGAGAGATCGGGATCACAGGCGCGAGCGCTGCCATCGTAAACGCGATCTACCACGCCACCGGGAAGCGCTTCCGCGATGCACCCGTCACGCCTGACCGGGTGATGGCTGCCTCGCTCCGGGTGTGAGCGCCACCTGACGCACGGACAACTCCCAAAAGGACTACCATTTTCGTGATGCCCCTCTCGACCAAAGCCGCCCTGCTGCACGCCACCCTCAAGGAGATGGGCAGCGTCATGGTCGCCTACTCGGGCGGCACGGACTCGGCCTTCCTGGCCTACGCTGCCTACCGGGCACTGGGCGCGCAGATGCTTGCCGTGCTCGCCGACTCGCCGTCGCTGCCCCGGGCGGAACTGGCCGCCGCCCTGGCGTTTACGGAGGAGCACGGCATCCCCACGCTCGTGCTGCACACCGCCGAGCTGGACAACCCGGACTACCGGCGCAATGACTCGCAGCGCTGCTTCCACTGCAAGGACGAGCTCTTTACGCAGATGGAAGCAGCCCGGCTGCGTCTGGGCTTTGCCCGCCTGGCCTATGGGATGAACCTGGATGACAAGGGCGAGTTTCGTCCCGGGCAGCAGGCCGCTTCCGAGCACCACGCGGTCGCTCCCCTGGTGCTGGCCGGGCTGAGCAAGGCGGAGATTCGCAGCCTGGCGCGCGAGCAGGGCCTGCGCATCTGGGACAAGCCCGCCTCGGCCTGCCTCTCCTCGCGCGTCGAATACGGCCGCCCCGTGACGGTCGAAACGCTCTCGCAGGTCGAGCAGGCAGAAGACGCGCTGCACCTGCTTGGCTTTCGCCAGGTGCGGGTGCGCCACCATGGCAACCTGGCGCGTATCGAGATTTCGCGTGCCGAGCTGGGCCATGCCCTCTCTGTGCCCATGCTCGACGCCATCACGGCGGCGCTCGCCCCGATCGGCTTCCTCTACATCACGCTCGACACGCAGGGATATCGCTCCGGCTCCATGAATGACGTGCTGCCGGTCTCGGCCATTGCCTCGGCTGCGCGCTGATGCAGGCGCGGCGACGGCACCGGGCAGCCGGGTGAAGAGCAACTCGGATCCCCTCCTCATGTATCCACAGGAAGAACCAGATCAGCCTATGCGGATTGCTTATCTCGACTGTTTTGCCGGTATCTCGGGAGACATGTTCCTGGGTGCGCTGCTCGATGCGGGCGTGCCGCTGACCGTGCTAGAAGAGGCCGTGCGAGCACTAGGCCTGGGCGCCACGCTAGAGGCGGAGAAGGTCGATCGCAGCGGCATCTTCTCGACCCGGGTGCAGGTTCTGGAAGGCGGTGTTCCGGCGGAGGCCGCTGCGGGTCACACCCACGCGCACGAGCACGAGCATGAGCACGAGCCTGCCCATATGCACGAGCACACGCACGAGCATTCGCACGCGCACACACATGCGCACCAGCACTCGGGCGAGCCTGCCCACCTGCACGAGCACGCGCATACGCGTGAGCACGAGCATGCGCAGACACACGAGCATTCCCACGAGCATGAACACGCTCACGAGCATCCGCACACGCACGAGCACCAGCACTCCCACGAACACACTCATGAGCTCACGCACCCGCACGAGCACGAGCAGACCCAATCTCATAAGCATCCGCACCAGCACCCACACGCGCACGGGCGCTCCCTCACCATCATCCGCCAGCTGATCCAGGACTCCGCACTCGCCGCACCGGTCAAGCACTTCGCCATCCACGCTTTTGAACTGCTCGGCGCCTCTGAGGCCAGGATCCACAACGTCGCCCTCGACCAGATTCACTTTCACGAAGTTGGCGCCGTCGACGCGATCGTCGACATCGTTGCTGCCTCGGCTGGCATCGACCACCTGAACCGCCAGGGGGTTGTCGCCCGGTTCTGCTCCCCGGTCAACGTCGGCGGCGGCATGGTGGAGTGCGCGCACGGCACCTTCCCGGTGCCGGCGCCCGCCACCGCCGACCTGCTGCGCAACCTGCCTACCTACTCCGCCCACGTGCACAAGGAACTCGTCACCCCGACCGGTGCGGCCCTGCTGCGCGCCCTTGAGCCTACCTTCGGCACCCAGCCGCCCATGCGTGTGCAATCGATCGGCTACGGCGCCGGGACGCGCAACCCGCAGGGCTTCCCTAACGTGCTGCGCCTGAGCCTCGGCGAGGCCACCACGCCAGAGCAGCCCTCGCCCGAACCCATCGACACGACCGGACAGGCACACACGCAGACCGTCACCGTGCTTGAAACAGCGCTCGACGACGTCAGTCCCCAGGTGCTTGCCGATGTTGCCGAGCGGGCACTTGCCGCCGGCGCGCTCGACGTCATGCTCACCCCGGTCATCATGAAAAAAGGCCGGCCCGGCACCCTGATCACCGTGCTCTCGAACCCGCTCCAGGCCGAGGCTCTTGCCCAGCTGCTGCTGCGCGAGACCACCACCCTCGGCCTTCGCATCCGCCAGGAACAACGCTCCTGCCTCGACCGCCGCCACGAAACTGTCTCCACCCCGTACGGCGACCTGCGCGTCAAGATCGGCTCGCTGCACGGCGAGGAGCTCAACGTGATGCCCGAGTACGAGGACTGCCGCGCCGCTGCCGCCCTGCACCAGGCTCCCATCAAGCAAGTCATGCAGGCGGCCCTCGCCTCCTACGCCATGGCGAATACACGATGAACAAGGCCTCGCTCCTTCACTTGCTTGCCGAGGTGCAGCGCGGCGCTCTCAGCCTCGATGCGGCCTCTGCCCAGCTGGCCCGCCTGCCGTTTGAAGACATCGGCTACGCCCGGGTCGATCATCACCGCGCGCTTCGCAGCGGCCTGCCGGAGGTCATCTACGCGGCCGGCAAGACTGCCGACCAGACAGCCGGCATCTTCGCGCGCATGGCCGCCGCAGGCTCAGACGTGCTTGCGACCCGCGTCAACCAGGAGGCGGCGGACGCGGTCCTCGCGGCCCACCCGGCCGCCAGCTACCATGCCCTCTCGGGCATGCTTTCGCTGCGCCAGTCTGCGTCGTCTGCGCCCTCCGGAACCGTCGCCGTGCTGTGCGCCGGCACCAGCGATCTGCCCGTTGCCGAGGAGGCGGCGCTGACCGCCGAGCTGTTTCAGGTCCACGTCCTGCGCCTCTACGACGTGGGCGTCGCAGGGCTGCACCGCCTGCTCGCCGTGCGAGATCAACTCTCCTCCGCAAACGTGGTTATCGTCTGCGCGGGCATGGAGGGCGCGCTGCCGTCCGTCGTGGGCGGCCTGGTGGGCGTTCCGGTCATCGCCGTCCCTACCTCGGTCGGCTACGGTGCGAGCTTTGCCGGCGCCGCGGCGCTGCTCGGCATGCTCAACTCCTGCTCGCCAAACGTCACCGTGGTGAACATCGACAATGGCTTCGGCGCCGCCTACACGGCCACCCTCATCGCGCGGGCGGCGAGCGGTGCCGCCGTTGCGAACGCGGCGCAACCCGTGCTGGCGGCCGAGTAAGTCCAGCCTCAGCCCCGCGCGCAACTCTCGGAGGCATGCCCTATGCAACGCAGAGACTTCATCAAGTCAGCAGCCGTAGCCGGCGCCGGCGCGCTCGCCGCTCCTGCCCACGCCGCTCCTGCCTACTCCTCGGGCGCCACCCGGCCCGCCTCGCCTGACATGCTCTACCGCGAACTGGGAAAGACCGGTGAAAAGGTCTCCGCCATCGGCCTGGGCGGCTACCACATCGGCAAGCAGGCCGACCCCCAGGAGAGCCTCAGGCTGGTGCGCACCGCGATCGATCGCGGGATCACCTTCCTCGATAACTGCTGGGACTACAACGATGGCATCAGCGAGGTGCGCATGGGGCAGGCGCTTCGCGACGGCTACCGCGACAAGGTCTTCCTGATGACCAAGGTCGATGGCCGCACCCGCGCCGCCTACGACGCGCAGCTGGAGCAGTCTCTCGGCCGTCTGCGCACCGACGTCATCGACCTGGTGCAGTTTCACGAAGTGATCCGCATGGAGGACCCGGACCGCATCTTCGCCGCCGGCGGTGCGCTCGAGGCAGCGGTGGCCGCGCGGCAGGCCGGCAAGATCCGCTACATCGGCTTTACCGGGCACAAGGACCCGGCCGTCCATCTTCGCATGCTCGACATGGCCGCCAAGCACGGCTTCCACTTCGACACAGTCCAGATGCCCATTAACGTGATGGACGCGCACTTCCGGTCCTTCACCCGGGAGGTGCTGCCGGTTGCCGTCAGCCAGGGCATCGGCGTGCTCGCCATGAAGACCTTTGGCGACCACTTCATCCTGGACAGCAAGACGGTTGAGCCCACCGAGGCCTTCCACTACTCGCTGACCCTGCCGGTCTCGGTCGTCGTCACCGGCATCGACTCGCAGGCCATCCTTGACCAGGCTCTGGCCGCCGCGAAGAGTTTTCGCCCCCTGAGCGAAAGTCAGGTGGCGGCGCTGCTCGATCGCACGCGGCAGGCGGCGAGTGTCGGCCAGTTCGAGCCCTTCAAGACCACCAGCCACTTCGACGGCACGGCGCAAAATCCCAAGTGGCTTGGATAGACTCCTGCTCTGCAGGCCGTAGGCGGCGCCCTTGAAGCAGAGAAAGGCCCGTCCCCTTGCCGGACGGGCTTTTCATTCTCGGACCGGACCTATACGTTGGCGCGGTCGAAGTTCTTGAAGAACAGGGCCTGCTTGGCGATCGGCTCGGTGCGGGCCGTGAGCTCGGCCTGCTGCGCCGGGCTGAGCGGCGTAAACTCGCGCGCATACTGCACGTTCTCTTCCAGCTGCGCGACGGTATCGCAGCCGATGATGATCGTCGATACGGGCTGCGAAAGCGTGTAGTACACCGCCTCGCGCATGTTCAGGGTGCCGGGCTTGGTTGAAATGACGGCTTGGCCTTCCCAGGAGTTCTTCTGCCGATCGACCGGCGGGGGCGTCCACGAGGCCAGGATGCGGCCGCGCGCCGGAACCTTCATCCCAATGATGCCCATCTGCTTTTCGACTGCCAGCGGCACAAGCTTTTCGCTGAAGCTGTGCTCGTGGTTGTCGGCGGCGTTCAGCGCCATCAGGATGGTGTCAAACGGGTAGCGGCGGATGCACTCGGCCAGCGATTCCGGACGATGATGCCCGGTGATGCCGAGGTTCTTGACCACGCCCTGCTGCTTCATCTCGAGCAGCGCCTCCATGGCGCCGCCCTTGGCGAAGCACTGGTCCACATCTTCCATGGTACCGATATCATGCAGCTGCCACAGGTCCACGTGGTCGGTCTGCAGCAGCTCGAGCGACTTGGCGATCATGCGCATCGAGCCTTCGCGCGTCCGCTCCTTGGTCTTGGTGGCGAGGAAGGTCTCCTTGCGCCGATGCTTCATCACCTTGCCGTAGTACTGTTCGCTCCACCGATCGGGGCCGCCATAGATGGAGGAGGTATCGCAGTAGTTCACGCCCAGGTCCAGCGCCCGCTCAATGATCGGCACAGCTACCGCTTCGTTGTTGCCCTTTTCGAGCGAGGCCTGACCACCCAGGCTGAAGAGGCTGACGTGGTACCCCGTGCGGCCCAGGTTCCGCGTAGGCAGCTTGCCCCGCGTGGGCGAGACGGCCGGCGCAGCAGGCGGCTGCTCGGCGCCCAGCACAGGCTGCGCCATGAGCCCTGCGGCGATGGCGCCGCCTGTCTTGAGGAAGTTGCGACGGCCTGTGTGGGGTTGGATCGAATCGGGCACCGGGTACCTCCAGAATGTGAAGGGCGAGTGTGAAGGGCGAGCCCTCCCCTTGCAAGTCTACCCGGCCCGACCAACGGTGTCAGCCTGCGGCGGCCGATGGGGAGGAGGACGAGATCGATGCCACGCATCTCGTTCCTCCCTTGCGGATGCTGCGCTCGACTCAGGCTTTGCTGTCGCGCATGGCCTTGACGGTGTCATGCGAGAGCTGGATATGCGCCTGCTGGGTGGTCAGCAGCTCCCGAACATCGGCCGGCAGGTGCTCTTCGAGCGCCGCGCTGTATGCCTTTTTGGCTGCATCCTCTCCCTGTTCGGCCGTGGCCAGCAGGGTGTGATCGCCTCCGCCAAGGTTGGCCTTCAGCTCCCCCCAGGCCCGGTGGATCCTGCCCGAGACCATGCCGCTCTGGTGCACGTCCTTGACGCCCAGCCGATGCAGCTCGTTCTCCAGCTCACCGGAGAAGTTGGCCCGCGCCTGCGTCTCCTTCATGAAGAACAGCCGTGCCTCATTATCCTTGATGTGGTTGCCGATCTCGGTGAAGCCCTGGTGACTGTCGCGCAGAAAGTCGATCAGCTTGGTCAGCGTTGCTTTTACTTTTTCTGGGTCTATGTTCTCTGCCATGTGTGTCTCCTCGCAGGGTACGATGCGCCGCCGCACCCAAAAGGCACCCGGGTCACCGCTTTCCACTCCGCCAGCTGATCTCGAACCTCTTTTGAGTCAGTGCGCGGGCTGCGTGCCGCTGCCTGGAGACACGATGACCAGGTCCACCCGGCGATTCACGCGCCGGCCCTCGGCCGTCTGGTTGCTGGCCAGCGCATGGTAGGGTCCATAGGCGCTCAGCGAGATGCGCGAGGGGTCAAAGCCGCCTTTGTCGATCAGCAGCAGCAACACCGTCATGGCGCGGGCCGAAGACAGCTCCCAGTTGGAGTGAAAGGCCGCCGTGTGGATGGGCTGGTCGTCGGAGTGCCCCTCCACGCGAATCTCAAGGTGGTGCTGGTTGAGGACCTGGGCGGTGCGCGTGATCTTCTCAACAGCGCCGGGCAGCAGGCTGGCGCGGCCGGAGTCAAAGAAGCCGAGTTCGCGCAGGCTGATCACCAGGCCGTCCGGTCTCTGCTCGACCACGATCTCGTGCCTGGCAATGGAATCGCCCAGAACATCCTGCAGCTGCCGCTGCAGACCGGGTAGGTCAAGCTCGGCAGAGGGCGCGGCCTTGGGCCTGACTGTCCCCTTGGCAGGCGCCTGCGTCGCGGGCTTGCCCTGGCTCGGCGCCCCAGGGCTTCCCTGCTCCGGCGCATGCGCGCCCATGGACGAGAAGCCCTCGTGGATCGAGCCAGCCACCTTTTGCAGCCCCTGGCTGCTGTGCCGGGACGATGCGAACAGGACCACGAAGAAAGCGAAGAGCAGGGTCATGAAGTCCGCATAGGAGACCAGCCATCGCTCGTGCGAGGGAGCACTTGTGGGACCGGCCGGCCGCACCCGGCGCCGGCTCATGCTCGTCGATCTGGCGGGCGCGCCGCTGCCGGCAGGCTCGGTCACTGCGCCGGCGCCTCAACCACCGCCTTGGCCCGCGCCGGCTCTACCAGGTAGGCGGCCAGCCGCTGCTTCAGGGCGCGAGGACTCAGACCTCCGGCAATCGAAAGCGCTGTCTCCAGCATCAGGTCGCGCAGCAGCTGCCTCTCGAGCGCACGAATGCGTATCTTGCCGGCCAGGGGCAGGAACAACAGGTTCGCCGAGCCGACGCCGTACAACGTGGCCACGAAGGCCACCGCAATGCCTTTGCCGACTTCGCCGATGTTGTCCAGACGCTGCATCACCTGGATCAGCCCCAGCACTGCCCCCAGGATGCCGATTGTCGGCGCATACCCGCCAGCCGCCTCAAAGACGCGGGCCGAGGCTTCGACGCTGTCCTCTTCCGCCGCTACATCGATCTCCATCGTCTCCCGCAACTCCTCCATCTGCATGCCATCGACCGCGCAGGTGAGCGCCTTGCGCAGGAAGGCATCGTCCACGTCCTCCAGCTCCTGGTCAAGCGCCACCACGCCGTGACGTCGCGCCTTGACCGCGTACCGCAGCAGCTCCTCGGCAAAGGCCGGCGAGGGCGGCTCGGTCTGCAGCAGCACCTGCTTCAGACTGGCCACAGCGTCGCGCAGCGTCCGCATGGGGAACTGCACCATCACCGCTCCCAGCGTTCCCCCGAAGACGATCAGCGCCGCGGTTGGCTGCATCACCTGGGCCAGGTTGCCGCCATCGAGCAGCAGCCCGACGATCAGCCCGACGACCGCCACCACGATGCCGCCAAAGGTGCTGCGGTCCATGGATCGCCGCTGTTTCACGCCTGAACCTGCAGCACCCGCGCTCATCGCCATGGGCGATCTCTCTGGCCGCGCTCAGTCATTGCCCTCAAATAGCCTCTCCCTGTTCGCAGCGCCCGCGAACCCCCAGCGGGCCTGACTCCTCAACGCCTGCTGCGAGTATCGAGGGCCAGCCGGGCCCCCGACCGTAGCGCTTGTTGATCTTTAGCCCCGCGCGCCCGATTCGGGAACCATCTGCGCCTCGCTGTCCCGATCTGTTGCACCGGAAAAGCCGCTCCCCGGCTCCCCCCGAGCTGCATCAGCACCCATCTCACGGAGCGCCTGGCCGAGCGTTCGATCGTCCGGGAAGACCTGCAGCCCCCGCACCAGCACTGCCCTCGCCCGCAGGAGGCCACCGTGGTGCGCGTGGATGCTTGCCGCGCGCAGGAAGGAGCCGGGCTCCACTTCAAGCTCGGTCAGCGCCTCGGCCGCCTCCGCCGCCTCTGATCCTCGTCCGCTCGCAACATAGGCCATCATCAGCAACCTGTGCCCCTCGACCGATTGGGGAAACGAGGCCAGGCACTGGAGCGCCAGGCTCTCCACACGGCTCCACTGTTGCAGCTGCCCGCGCAGGGCTGCCGCCTTCAGCAGCAGGGACTCCTGCCGATCCACGGTCGTCGCGAATCGCTCCGCCTCCTCCGCCGCCTCTGCGGTGCGGCCGGTACGGATGTAGGCGTTGACCAGGTACTCGTGAATGGCGAGGATGGTCGGGCACTCGGCAGCCGCATGCTGCAGCCGCTTGATGGCGCCCTCTGCGTCCCCGAGCTCCACTCCGAGGTACTCCAGCTTGGCCGCCAGCTCCCGGTCCCCCGGGTTCAGCGCAAGCGCTACCCGGTAGGCACCGCGCGCCTCCTCCAGCCGACCCAAAGCGTAGCAGGCGTTGCCCCGCACGGTGTACGCAAAGGGGGCGTACTTGCGGTCCGCGGCAACCGCCTGAAGGACCACCAGCGCCTCTTCATGGCGATGGAGCGCGCATAGCACCTTGGCGGCCAGCAGCATGGGCTCCAGCGCATTCGGCATCAGCCGCAGCGCCTGCTCCAGGTAGCGCAGCGCCTCCAGCGGCCGCCCATGCACCTCCCACTCGTCCATCGCGCAGAGCGCCAGCGTGGTTACGTTGGTCGGGTCATCGCTCAGCCTGGCCATCAGCAGATCGTGATAGAAAGTTCGCTTGCCCACCCGCACAGACTCGTCTGCCAGGTGGCCGAAGTGGTGGATGCTGAAGGGCGCCAGTGCGTCTGCCAGGCCCGCCTTCTCAATCTGCGGCAGGACCAGCTCGTGCACCCGCCCGGTGAAGTAAATGTCGCTCCGCCGCCGAAAGAGGCGGCACAGCTCATTCACCATATAGGTCGGCGCCTCCTTCGCGCGTTCCAGGCCGGAGTCATTGGGCATGCTGGTAAACGTCCAGGCAGAGGTGACCTGGGGAGGGAGATACTCGACAATCGGCACCCGGTAGCCGCCTACCCCCTCTGCGGCCATCAGCATCGGCAGGCTGTGCCTGGCGGCAGGGTCCAGCTCCTCATCTGCATCGAGCACCAGCACCCAGTCCGTCGTCACGCCCGCAAGGGCCGCATTGCGCGCGTCGGCGAAGTGGTCGGTCCAGGGGAACGAGATCACCGTCGCCCCGAACTCCCGCGCGATCGCGCAGCTCTCGTCGGTCGAGCCCGTATCTGCAATCACGATCTGGTCGACGATCCCGGCCACGCTCTGGAGACAGGAGCGAAGGGTAGCGGCACCGTTCTTGAGGATCATGCTTAGAGCCAGCGTAGCCACTGCTTCCTCCCCGGGGCTTGGTCTGGATGAGGGAGGATTCCCGGCCCAGTCGGTGCATTGAAATGGCAGCACGCCATGGGCCATTCGGCACAGGGGCTGGGAAACCGCAGCCCAGCCAGCCCCTGGGGCGACAACCGGAGAGAAAAGCCTCCCAGATGCCGCTCAGGATTAGAAATCTCTGAGGTAAACCAGCCCTGCGGGCATGCCACGGGCCCTAGCTGAAGCAATGAACAGAAAAAGCGAAGAAAAAGAGCAGTGCCCTGAACGCCAGAGAGACGTGTGCCGATAGAAGGCCTGCAACAAGGACGACCTGCTCCACAAGGCAATGGCAGGGCAAGCAGAACCGGCTACATGCAGGCGGACCTCATTTAAGGAGCAACACTCATGTCACTCAGCATCCTCAATAACATCTCAGCACTGCAGGCCGAGAATCAGCTGACCATCACCAATGCCGCAGCTGCAAAATCCCTGCAGGAGCTCTCGTCGGGTTCCCGCATCAACTCGGGCTCGGATGACGCGGCAGGCCTGGCCATCTCGGATGGACTCAACGCAAACGTCGCCGCCCTCAACCAGTCCGCGCTGAACGCCACCAACGCAACCGGTGCGCTGCAGACGGCAGATGGCGCGCTCTCGCAGATCACCGCGCTGCTCAACCGCTCGGTCACGCTGGCCACTGAGGCAGCAAGCACCGGCCTCAGCACCAACCAGTACACCGCCATCAACACGGAGTACAACGCGCTCCTGACCCAGATCAACAACATCAGCACCAGCACCAGCTTCAACGGCCAGGCGGTCTTCAGCACCTCCGCCGTAGCCACGGTCGCCGCCGTTGCCTATGTGCCTGCCACGGGCACCTTTCCCGCGGTCGCCACGGTCAATGCGGTCGCCGGCCATGCGGCCACCACCAGCGTGGTAAGCGCCTTCACCAGTGATGGCACGGCCAACGGCACCATCAACATCGCGGTCACCGTACCGGCGCTCGACATCACCACGCTGGGACTGACCGCCGGCCTGAGCACTGGCTTGAGCAGCGCCTCAAATGCGGCCGCTGCGCTGACTGCGATCACTGCGGCCATCGCCAGCGTCTCGCAGGATCGCGGCACCCTGGGCGCCACCGTCGAGCAACTCCAGGCCGCCTCCACCGTCGACACCAACGAGTCGCAGAACCTGACCAGCGCCTCGAGCGACATCACCTCCGCCAACATCAGCACCGTGGTCGCCAATGACACCAAGTACAGCATCCTGCAGCAGACCGGCATCTCGGCCCTGCAGCAGGCCAACACCCAGGCGCAGAACGTTCTCAAGCTCCTGCAGTAGCAAGTAGGTGAGGCGGCCTGATGCGAAACGGCCTGGCCGCCTCCGCTTGTCACACCCTGGCCCCGGCAGCCCAAGGCACATGCGGAGACACGCTGCATGGGCCTTGGGCGTTCGGCTAACCGCTCTTCGCACCATCGGGAACAAGGAGCGTCTCGCTCATGAGCACATCGTCCATTCTGGGCTCGGTTCTTGCCGCCACCAACGGCACCGCCTCCTCCGCAATCGACGTCACCTCGACGGTAAATGACATCCTCTATGCTGATCGTGCCCCGGAGAGGTCGTGGCAGGCACAGCAGACCGCGCTGGCCGCGCAGACCAGCGCCATCAGCCAGCTCTCCAGTGAGTCCTCTACGCTCAGCGATGCGCTTGCCGCGCTCCAGGATCAGAGCGGCAGCCTGAGCGCCGTCACTGCCTCCTCCTCCAACCCCTCCGTTGTCACTGCCTCCGCCCTCGCCGGCACCACCATCGGCAACCACACGGTAGAGGTGGACTCGCTTGCCACCACCGCCGCCTGGTACTCGAGCAGTGTCGCCAGCAGCTCCACCACACTTGCCTCGGGCAGCTTCGATCTCACCGTCGGCAGCCAGTCCACTACCATCACCATTGGCTCTGGGGTCAACACGCTCGATCAGGTCGCCGCCTCCATCAACAGCCAGTCGCTCGGGGTCAACGCATCGGTCATCACGGACAGCAGTGGCTCGCGGCTGTCGCTGGTCGCCCAGTCCTCCGGCACGGCCGCCGATTTCTCTGTCTCAACCAGCGGCTCGTCGTCCAGCGGACTGTCCTTCACCCAGGCCTCTCCCGGCGCTGATGCCGTGCTGAAAGTCGACGGTGTTCCGATCACCAGCGCTTCGAATACTGTCACCGGCGCCGTCAGCGGGCTCACCTTCAACCTGCTTGGCGCCGCGCGGGGCACGGCTGTCCCGATTACCCTCACGCCCAACTCCGACTCCATCACGGCAGCTGTGAGCGACTTTGTCTCTGCCTTCAATACCCTGATCAAGGATGTCAACTCGCAGTTCTCCTACAACACCGCGACCAAGACGGCCGGCGCCCTCGCCGCCGACAGCTCCATCAACGGCCTGCAGTCGCAGCTCCTCACCGCGACCAATTACGCCTCCACCAGCAACACCCTGGCCAGCCTCACCTCACTCGGCATCTCTACCAACCAGGATGGAACCCTCACGCTGGACACCACGGCGCTGGCCAACGCCGCCACGGCGAATGCTTCTGCCGTGGTCAACTTCTTCCAGGGCGCCGCTTCGAACGGCTTTGCCGCCTCGCTTCAAAGCTCCCTCTCCGCCTACACGGATCCGAGCAACGGAGCCTTCACCGTGGACCTCACCAGCATCAGCAGTGAAAACAAGGATCTTACCGATCAAACCACTACGCTCGAACTCTACCTGGCCACGCAGCAGACGGCGCTCACCGCCCAGTACAACGCGGCCAACATCGCGCTTACCCAGCTGCCGCAGCAGATCAAACAACTCGACGCGCTCCTCAATCCGAACAGCACGAACGGGAACTGATCGTGAATCCTGCCATCTCGCTCGCCTACAAACGCGCCTCGGTGCAGCAGGCCTCCACCGTCGGCCTGGTCATCGCGCTCTATGACACGCTGAACGGCAACCTGACCCGCGCCGCCGCAGCTCTCGATGCCGGCGACGTGGAGCGTCGCTGCGCGGAACTGGTGCACGGATTCAAGGTCCTGCAGCAGCTCGACACCATGCTTGACATGGAGCGCGGAGGTCCGGCCGCTGCCAACCTGCGACGCTTCTACACCCATCTGCGGGGCCAGATGCTGGTCGCGCAGTTCAAGCTTGCTCCCCAGATCCTCCGCACCCAGGCCGCCCTGCTCATCGAACTTCGCGAGGCCTGGCAGCAGGTAGATAGCCAGACACACGCCGCCCCGTCCCCATCGCAGGGCGGCGCCGACAAGCAACTTGGGCCCGGCGCGGCTTCGCTCGAGCGGGCCGGTCAAAGTCTGCTCCCAGCCCGCTTCTCCTGCTCCGGGTAACGGTCTCGCGGCCGAGATGCTCCCTGGCCGCTCCACATCCGCATACCAAAGCAGGTCGCCGTCCATCGCCCCCCGTACCCGCACGTGGCCTGCTGCACAAGAACGAAGATGCAGTCCGCGCTGCCTTTGGGGTTTACGAACCAGGCGCCGTCGTAGTAGAGTCATTCGTACTACGAAAGGACGGAGCCCCATGCCACCGAAATTCTATCCAGTCGAAGAAGCACTGAAAGCTCAGAAGTCCCTGCGCGAAGCAGCCGGACTCGGACCCGAACAGTTCCCCATCCAGGCCTTTGTCGGCATGATCAGCGACGAGATAGAAACCCTGCGCAAGCGCGGCCAGAGCGATGCAGAGGTTGCCGCCATCATCCAGAACAGCAGCGCGATCGAGATCACCGCGGCCGAGATCGAGGAGAACTACGCCGCGCCGGAACAACGTCATCCGGGCGGGGAGTAGCTGCCCCCTGTTGCTCTGCCTCGCTCAGTAACACCATCTGCTCCAGGCCCGTGAGCAGGCCCTCCCGAGCCGGCTTGCTCATGCGCGCGAACAAGCCGGCGATGAAGGTGTGGAACTCCTGCGAGGCGGAGTTCTGGATCGCCTTTCCCGCGGCAGTCGCCCGGATGTTCAACTTGCGCGCGTCACTTGGGTCCGCAGTTCGCCGCACCAGGCCGCGCTCCTCGAGCGAGTTCACG
>DASWUY010000165.1:0-11959 GCA_036401435.1 Acidobacteriaceae bacterium
GGCTCCGCCATCGCCTTCTGCATCTCTTCGCGACGCTTCTCGCGGGCCTCAGCGCGCTTCTGCCGCTTCTCATCCAGCACCTGCTCGGCACCCAGCAGCTCAATGAACGCAGTCTCGCCGCCATCGCCCTTGCGGAAGCCCGTGCGTACAATCCGCAGGTACCCTCCCGTGCGATCGCCATACCGCGGCGCCACGGTATCAAACAGGCGCGTCACCGACTCCCGCGTCATCATGAACGCCAGCGCCTGCCGGCGCGAGTGCAGATCGCCCTTCTTGCCCAGGGTGATCATCTTCTCCACCAGCGGCCGCACCGCCTTGGCCTTGGTCACCGTCGTCTCCACTCGATCTTCCATCAATACCGAAGTGGTCAGATTACGCAGCAGCGCGCGCCTGTGTGGGGTCTTTCGTCCGAGCTTGAATCCTGCTTTGCGATGGCGCATGGCACGTCTCTCTTGTCTTGATAAAGTCTTGAAAATCTCTGTCGTCAAACGCCCGCGCCATGCGCCGCCAAGGCGGCGCATAGCCCGGTCCTAGAAGTTCTCCGGCTCGTTCTGCATCGGCACATCCGTGTCGTCTTCAAGGATCTCGTCTTCCTCGTCGTCAAACCGGCTGTAGTTCGCCGCGGCCAGCGTCGCCGAAGGCAGAATGCTGGTCGGCCCCGGTACCGCGTTGCCGTTCTCGTCAATCTTCATGCCCAGCGACAAGCCCATCTGCGCAAGAATCTCCTTGATCTCGTTCAGGCTTTTGCGGCCGAAGTTCTTGGTCTTCAGCATCTCGGCTTCTGTCTTCTGCACCAGCTCGCCAATAGACTGAATGTTCGCGTTCTTCAGGCAGTTGTAGCTGCGCACGCTCAGCTCCAGCTCCTCCACCGAACGGTTCAGGTTGTCGTTGCGCAGCAGCATGCGCCCTTCCTCGGCATGACCTTCTATCTCGATCTCTTCCTCAAAATTGATGAAGATCGACATGTGGTCCTTCAGCAGCTTGGCTGCCAGACCCACCGCGTCCGCCGGCACAATCGATCCATTCGTCCAGACCTCGAGCGTCAGCTTGTCATAGTCCGTGATCTGCCCCAGACGCGCCGCATCCACCGCGTAGTTCACCTTCCGTACCGGCGAGTGCACCGAGTCCACCGGGATGAACCCGATTCCCAGGTCCTGGTCAAAGTTCTTGTCCGCCGAGATGTACCCGCGCCCCCGCTTCAGGCGCATCTCCATGTCCAGCTTCCCGCCTTCAGAGACAGTCGCGATGTACACATCCTTGTCCAGGATCTCGACATCCCCATCGGCCTCGATCATGCCGGAGGTGACGACGCCCGGCTGCTCCACCCGCAGGTAGAGTGCCTTCGGCCCCTCGCCATTCAGCTTGAAGGGCACCTGCTTCAGGTTCAGAATGATGTCCGTCGCATCCTCAACCACGCCGGTGATGGACTGGAACTCGTGCAGCACTCCCTCGATCTTGACCGCCGTCACCGCCGCGCCCTCAATCGAGGACAGCAGCGTACGCCGCAGCGCGTTGCCGATCGTGGTGCCAAAGCCGCGCTCAAAGGGCTGCGCGCTGAACTTGCCATAGCTGTCGGTCAGTGTCTCGGTGTCGACAGCCAGGCGCTTGGGACGTTGAAAACCTCTCCACAACATGCGGTACTCTCCTTGCGCAGCCTCGCGAAGCATTCTGCTCGGTCGTGCGCGGTCCTGCTCCTGTTGGTGTTGACCCGCCTGGCGCGAAGCGCAAAGTACCCGCCACGAAGTGGCCGCCTCGAGCGCAGGGGGTCTTGATCTTACTTCGAGTAGAGCTCCACAATCAGCTGCTCGTTCACCGGCAGCTGAATATCTTCACGCCGCGGCAGCGCCACGATCTTGCCGGAAAGCTCCGCCGCATTCACCGACAGCCACGCCGGCGCCGGCTGGTGCGAAGCAAACTCGCGCGAGCTCTCCACCACCGTCAGCTTCTGCGAGTTCGGGCGAATCTTGATCTCGTCCCCGACCGATACCTGGAACGAAGGAATGTTGACCTTGCGCCCATTCACTTCCACGTGCCCGTGCCGCACGATCTGCCGCGCCTGGCGCCGCGAGCTTGCGTACCCCAGCCGGTAGGCCACGTTGTCCAGCCGGCGCTCCAGCTGCTGCAAGAGCAGCTCGCCCGTTACGCCCGTCTGCACCGCAGCCTTCTCGTAGTACGCGCGGAACTGGCCCTCCAGCGCGAAGTAGATACGCTTGGCCTTCTGCTTCTCGCGCAGCTGCAGGCCATAGCCCACGATCTTCGCCTTGCGGCTCTGCCCATGTTGGCCAGGCGCAAAGTTCCGCTTCTCGATCGCGCACTTGTCCGAAAAGCAGCGCGTTCCCTTGAGGAATAACTTCATGCCCTCGCGACGGCAAAGGCGGCAAACAGGTCCCGTATAACGTGCCACTTGGTTCTCCTCTTCCTAAGTTCGGGTGACGACCGGTTTACGGATGGCAATCCTTCTTCCCGGTCCACCTGCTCTACTTCCCACAGCCACACGCAAGGTTCGTACGCCTGGGCCGCAACACCAACTCGCCCCCACAGTTCGGGCACACCGCCTGCATCGCTCCCCGGCACCCGGGGCAAAAGGTGCACTCGTACGAGCACACATATGCCTCGCTCGCGGGCCCCGTCTCTGCGCCGCAGCTCTCACACTGCGTCCGCATCTCGAGGGCCATGGCGCCTCAGACCCTGCGCCGCTTCGGCGGCCGGCATCCGTTATGCGGGATCGGCGTCACGTCCCGGATCGAGCGCACGTCAATGCCCGCAGCCGCCAGCGCCCTGACCGCGGACTCACGCCCGGACCCCGGCCCCGAAACCCGCACATCCACCGACCGCAGGCCATGATCCCGCGCCTGGTTCGCCGCATTCTGCGCCGCCTGCTGCGCCGCAAACGGCGTCCCCTTGCGAGATCCCCGGAACCCCAGCGACCCGGACGACTTCCACGACAACGTGTTGCCCTGTCCGTCGGTGATCGTCACGATCGTGTTGTTGAACGTAGCCTGGATATGCACCAGGCCAAACGGAACATTCTTGCGTTCGCGCTTCTTGAACTTCTTGTTCTTCGCGCTCTTTGCAGCCGAGCCGCCCTGCTTCTGCTGTGCCTTCGCCATGGGAGCAGTTCTCCTTCAACTGCTGGTACAAGCTTGAACTTCTGCGTGACTTTCCCCGGGGAAAGTCACAAGAGCGGGCACTCCGATCTTGCCGCCGACGGGAGAACTGCTCTACTTCGTTACCTTCTTCTTGCCGGCGACCGTGCCCTTGCGCGGACCCTTGCGCGTGCGAGCGTTAGTGTGCGAGCGCTGCCCACGCACCGGCAGGTTGCGCCGGTGGCGCAGCCCGCGATAGCTCTGAATGTCGATGAGCCGCTTGATGTTCATCGAAACATCCTTGCGCAGGTCGCCTTCAATCCCACCCTCGGCCTCAATCACCTGGCGGATCCGGTTGACCTCTTCCTCGTTCAGCTCCTGCAGCTTGCGAAACGGATCAATGTCCGCCTTGACGCAAATGCTCGCCGCGCGAGGATTTCCAATGCCAAAGATATACGTGAGCGCGATCCGAACCTGCTTGTTGCGCGGCAGATCGACGCCAGCAATACGAGCCATGGTGCCCTTCCTGGTGCTTCCCGGCGAGACGCTGTCTCGGTCCGGTGCGGTTCGTGCCAGAGACCCAGTGCAAAACAGGTCCGGCAGGTGGAGCAGTCCGAGGGGTTCTTCGCAAGCTCCTACGAGCTAACTCGCCCCGCGTCCGCTGAGCTGTCACCCCAGCTCAGGTGTTACGCAGCCCCGTCTAACCCTGGCGCTGCTTGTGCTTGGCATTCTCACAGATCACCCGCACGACCCCGCGGCGGTGGATCACCTTGCACTTATCGCAAATCTTCTTGACCGACGCACGCACTTTCATCTCTCTCCCCTTGGTCCCCACTTGGTAAGCAGCAGACCCCACACACGCTCGGGCCCTCTTCCGCCTACTTGTACCGGTACACGATCCGCCCGCGCGTCAGGTCATACGGGCTTAACTCCACCGCCACCCGGTCGCCCGGCAGGATGCGGATGAAGTTCTTCCGCATCCTGCCCGAAACATGCGCCAGCACCTGGTGCTTGTTTTCGAGCTCTACCTTGAACATCGCATTGGGCAACGTCTCCACCACCGTTGCCATGACTTCAATTGCATCTTCCTTCGACAATCCGTATCCCGCCTTCCCCGCGACTCACCACTTGTTGCGCGGGTGCGTCCTTGTTATCCCCTGCCGGCTCTTCCTCCCACCGGCGCTGCTGCCGCCACTTGCGACCTACCACTTACCACGTACCGCTTACCGGGTCAGCACCGTCACGCCGCTCCCGGTTACTGCCACCGTATGCTCAAAGTGCGCGCTCAGGCTGCCGTCAGTCGTGACCGCGGTCCAGCCATCGCTCAGCGTCTCCACCTCAGGCTTGCCCACGTTCACCATGGGCTCAATGCAGAAGACCATGCCCTCGCGAATCTTCATGCCCCGGCCTCTCTGCCCGTAATTCGGCACCTGTGGGTCCTCGTGCAGGTGCGAGCCAATTCCATGACCCACAAACTCCCGCACCACGCTGAACCCCCCGGCCTCCACCACTTCCTGGACCGCCGCGCCGATGTCTCCGAGCGTCGCTCCCGCGGCCACCGCCTCAATGCCCCGTGCCAGCGATGCCTCCGTGACCTCGAGCAGCTGCCGCGTCCTCGCCGGCAGCGTTCCTACCCCGACCGTCATCGCCGAGTCGCCGTAAAACCCATCCAGCACCACGCCCGTGTCAATGGACACAATGTCCCCGTCGTGCAGCACCTTCTTCGCCGAGGGGATCCCGTGCACCACCTCCGAGTTCACGCTCGTGCACAGCACGCAGGGATACCCGCGGTACCCCTTGAACGCCGCCTTCACTCCCAGCTCCTGCACCTTGGCCGACGCTACCTCTTCCAGGTCCATCGTCGTCGCGCCCGCCCGCACATGCGGCCGTACCGTCTCCAGCAATTCCCGTACCACGCTGCCGGCACGCCGCATCTTCTCGATCTCGCCGGCCGTCTTGATCATCACTGCCATTCCACGTACTACCCTTCAGGCCCGGCGCATCTGCCGCACCGCATCCAGCATGCCGCGGGTCACCTCTTCTACAGGCTGCTCCCCATCTACATCCCGCAGGCGGCCCGCTTGGCGGTAGTGCTCCACCACCGGCGCGGTCTGCTCATGGTACGCACGCAGGCGCCCTTCAAAGACCGCTTCCGTATCATCTTGACGGCGCATCAACGGGCTTCCGTCCAGATCGCATACTCCCTCCACTTTCGGAGGGTGCAGATAGACGTTGTAGATGCTGCCGCAGGCGGGGCACATGCGCCGACCAGTCACACGGCGCAGTAACTGAGTATACTCGACGCGCAGGTTGACGGCAACCACCGGCAGCCCGGCAGCCCCGCCCTCCAGGTGCCCGTCCAGCCACTCCGCTTGGCCCAGCGTTCGCGGAAACCCGTCCAGGATGTAGCCCCGTGCCGTATCCGGCTGCGTCAGCCGCTCGGCCACCATCTCGTTCACCAGTGCGTCCGGCACTAGCACGCCCTGGTCCACCAACTCCTTCGCCTGCCGTCCCAGCTCGGTCTTCGCCGCCATGTTCGCCCGCAGCAGGTCGCCAGTCGAGATCTGCGGAATCCCCCAGGCCGCCACCATGGCCTTGGCCTGCGTTCCCTTGCCCACCCCCGGCGCTCCCATCAACAGGATCGGGCCCGGGGTGAACGCACCTTCAGCCACCACTTACCAGGACCGCCTGCCACGCACCCGGCTCTTTGACGAAAATCCTTCGTAGTGCCGCATGATCATCTGCGACTCGATCTGGTTGACCGTATCCATCGCTACGCCCACCACGATCAAGAGCGAGGTGCCGCCGAAGTAGAAGTTGAAGCCGAAGCCGTTCGTCATCCACAGCGGCAGGTGCTCAAACACTCCGCCCACCAGCGGCAGATGGTTCAAATGAATGCCCGAGATCAGGATCTGCGGCACCAGCGAGATCAGGATCAGGTACACGGCGCCTACCAGCGTCAGCCGCGTCAAAATATCGTTCAGGTAGTCCGAAGTCCGGCGTCCCGGCCGAATGCCGGGGATAAATCCGCCATACTTCCGCATGTTGTCTGCAATATCATCCGGGCGAAAGACAATCGAGATGTAAAAGTAGGCGAAGAAGATGATCGCCACCATGTACAGCAGCTCGTACCACGGCTCGCCCGCCCGCAGCGAATCGAAGATCCGCGACAGGAACGCGCTGTTGCGCACAAACGTGGCCTGCGAAAACAGCAGTGGCGCCGACAGTACCGAGGCCGCAAAGATCACCGGCATCACGCCGCCCGAGTTCACCTTCAACGGCAGGTGTGTCGACTGGCCGCCCATCATCCTCCGGCCTACCATGCGCTTGGCATACTGCACCGGCACCCGGCGCTCCGAGCGCTCCACGTAGACAATGAACGCGACCAGCGCCACCATGGCCGCAATCAGCAGCACCAGCATGGGAATGGTCAGCGCGCCGAATTTCTGGGTGCGCGCCACATCGATCAGCTCCGCAATCGCCCTCGGCAGCCCCACCACGATGCCGGCAAAGATCAACAGGCTCATCCCGTTGCCGATCCCGCGTTCGGTAATCTGCTCCCCCAGCCACATGATGAAGGCCGTACCCGTAGTCAGCGTCAACACCGTCATGATGGTGAAGCTGATACCGGGATGCAGCACCAGCTGCTGCCCGCCCGCGCCATGCGATAGCGTGATCGCCACCGCAGTCGACTGCACGATGCCGAGCAGCACCGTCACATACCGGGTCCACTGCGTGATCTTGCGCCGCCCTACCTCGCCTTCCTTCTGCAGCCGCGCCAGCGGCTCATACACCACGGTCAGCAGCTGAAAGATGATCGAGGCCGTGATATACGGCATGATGCCCAGCGCAAACACTGTTAGGCGCCGCAGGTTGCCGCCTGAGAACAGGTCCACCAGCCCCAGCGGCGACCCGCTCTGCTGCTTGAAGAACTGCTCCAGCGCCGCCGTGTTTACGCCCGGCGTCGGGATGTGCGCGCCCAGCCGGTAGATGGCCAGCATCGCCAGCGTGAACAGCACGCGATTGCGCAGGTCCGGGATGCGGAAGATGTTGGTAAATTTCTGTAGCATGCGGTGTCTTCCTGCGGGTCTGGGTTCGCTTGGGCTGTGAAGAGCAGAAGGAGGCCGGTCTGCCCTGCGGCAGCTGGCCTCCCTATCCTACCCGTTTCAGCAGGCTCCTGTTCAGGCTGCGTCTGCCTTGGGCGCGCCGATCAGCACCGCCGTGCCGTCCGCCTTCTCGATCTTCTCCTGCGCCGACTTTGAAAACTTGTGCGCATGGATGGTGACCGCGGCGCTCAGCTCTCCATCGCCCAGAATCTTCAAAAGCTCGTTGCGGCGCTTCAGGAAGCCGAGCTCGAGCAGCCGCTCATGGGTCAGCTCCGTCTCCCCCATCTCCGCAATCCTGCCCAGGTTCAGCACCGTGTACTCGGTGCGGAAGATGTTTGTGAAGCCTCGCTTCGGCATGCGCCGGTGCAGCGGCATCTGGCCGCCCTCAAACCCGCGCATCAGGCTCGACCCCGAACGCGATCCCTGGCCCTTGTGTCCCCGACCCGACGTCTTGCCGATGCCGGAGCCCATGCCCCGCCCTACGCGCTTCTTATTGCGGTTCGCCTTCTTAGGCGCCCGCAGATTCGATAAATTCATCGCTTCCCTCGCTCAACGCCGGCCTTCAGCCGACTCGCTTGTATGTTGACCCGCCACCACGCCGGCCACACCGGCTGACAGCACCTGCCTCAGGACTCGAGCACCCGCACCAGGTGCGGCACCCGCGCCACCATCCCGCGGATCGAAGGCGTGTCTTCCCGCTCAAGCACCTGGTTCAGGCGCGTGAACCCCAGACCCTTGATCACCAGCTTGTGCTTGACCGGCGCCTGGATCTTCGACCGGAAATACTGCAGCCGCAACATCGGCTTTGCTGTTGTCTCTGCCATCACTCGCTCCTATAGCTCCTCGACCGTCTTGCCCCGCAGCGCCGCCACTTCCACCCGGTCGCGCAACTGCACCAGCGCGTCAAAGGTCGCCTTGATCACGTTGTGCGGGTTTGCCGAGCCCAGGCTCTTGGTCAGCACGTTCTGCACCCCGGCCGAGGTCATCACCGCCCGCACCGCGCCGCCCGCAATCACGCCCGTGCCTTCCGGCGCCGGCTTCAGGAGCACCTGGCCCGACCCGAAGCGGCCCAGCACCTGGTGCGGAATCGTTGTCTCGGTCAGGTTGATGCGCACCAGGTTCTTCTTCGCCGACTCGATCCCCTTGCGGATCGCCTGTGGCACCTCCTTCGCCTTGCCCGAGCCGTATCCCACCACGCCCGAGGCGGGATCGCCCACCACCACCAGCGCCGCAAACGACATGTTCTTGCCGCCCTTGACCACCTTCGTCACACGGTTGATCGCTACCACCTGGTCCTTCAGGTTGTAGGAGCCCGCGTCCAGCTTTCTCTTCAACATCGCCATGTCTTCCGATCCCTTTCGGTGCGGACCCTCGCCCGCTCCACGCACAGCCCATCCCGGCCCAAAGCAGCCCCGCCTAGAAGTCCAGTCCAGCCTCGCGTGCTGCGTCGGCCAGCGCCTTGATCCGTCCGTGGTACAGATACCCTCCACGGTCAAAGACCACCTTCTTTACGCCCTTCTCCTGGGCCCGCTCCGCAATCACCCGGCCAATCTCCCGCGCCGCGGCAACGTTGCCGCCGGTCGCAAGCTTGGTCGTCACGGTCGAGGCCGAGGCCAGCGTGATCCCCTGCGTGTCGTCAATCAGCTGCGCGTAGATGTGGTTCAGCGAGCGGTACACGTTCAGCCGCGGCCGCTCCGCACTCCCGGCCAGCTTGCGGCGGATGCGCGCATGCACCGTCTGTCGCACCGCGCTTCTCTTTACCTTGGCAATCATCGTCTCTTCCTCTTTCCTAAAGACGAAGCCGGCTGATCCAGCTTCGTTCGGGAGCGGCTGGCTGAGACTTCAACCGCCTCAGTCGCCACCCATGGCGGCCGGCATCCTTGCGAACACCGACCGCTCTCCTACTGCCCCTGCAACTGCCTCGCTACTGTCCTGCGAGTGCACCCTCACCCTGCGAATACACCCGGGCTGTACTTGCCAGTACACCCCTACACCGCACCGGGATGCTCTTCCACCACCAGCCGCCACCACCCAGCGAGGGTCATCCTGAGCGAACCGAAGGACCTGCTTCTGCCCTTACTTCGAACCCGTCTTGCCAACCTTCTTCTTCAGCTTCTCGCCCACATACCGCACACCCTTGTTCTTGTACGGGTCGGGCTTGCGCAGCGACCGCATATCCGCCGCCACCTGCCCCACCTTCTGCCGGTCGATCCCGGAGATGGTCAGCCGCGTCTGCTTGGCATCAATGGCCGCGGTAATCCCAGAAGGCAGAGGAAACTCGATCGGGTGCGAGTACCCGAGCGTAAAGACCACCACCTTCGGCCCCTTCATCTCCACCCGGTAGCCGATGCCGACAATGTCCAGCTCCTTGACCCAGCCCTTGGTCACGCCCTCCACTGCATTTGAGACCAGCGCCCGCGTCAGCCCGTGGATCCCGGCCTGCGCATCGTTCTCGCGAATGGCATGGATGTGCCCATCCGCGGTCTCGAGCTTGATCCCCTCAGGGATCACCTGCTCGACGCGACCCTTCGGCCCTTCCACAATAATCTTGCCCATCTGCACGGTGTACTTCACCCCGGCAGGGAGCGGGATCGGCTTTCTTCCTATACGCGACATCTTTCATCCTTCATGCGGCTTGCGAGTCCCACCCGGGCTTTGCCTCACTTGAGTCTTGCCCGGGTGTTCCACTGCATCCTGTGGCGGCCTTTATGCCGCCCTTTCCGTGGATCTCCATCTATCTCAATCCGCGAGAACTTCGCGTCCACGCGCCCAAGCGCACGCCCCACCGGGTACGTGCGTTACCAGACCTCGCAGAGCAGCTCCCCGCCCACGCCCTCGCGCCGCGCCTGGCGGCCCGTCATCACGCCGCGCGGCGTGGTCAGGATCGCAATCCCCAGGCCGCCCTGCACGCGCTTGATCTCGTCCCGCCCCACGTACACCCGGCACCCCGGTCGCGAGATGCGCTGCAGGTCGCGAATGCCCGGCTCATTGTTGGCGCCGTACTTCAGGTACACGCGAATGACCTGGTGGCCATCCTCCTCGGCCGCCTTGTAGTTCGCGATGTACCCCTCCTCCTTGAGGATGCGGGCAATCTCGGACTTCAGCTTCGAGGCGGGCACATCGAGCTTCTGATGGCGTGCGCGGATGGCATTGCGAATACGAGCCAGGAAATCGGCTACCGGATCTGTCAGGTTCATCTGCTCTCCTCATCTCCCGTTCGCTCCCCGCCTGTCGCGGGCAGAACCAGCGAAGATGTCTGTAGGGCAGGGAAGCCATTGCTCCCCTGCCTCGTCTCAGAACTCCATGCCCTCCGGGCGACGGCGTCCGTCCCCGGCGCAAAGCCTGTGCTTACCAGCTCGACTTGACCACACCGGGAATGTCGCCCCGGTGCGCCAGCATCCGGAAGCACAGCCGGCAGATGCCGAACTTCCGCAGGAAGGCCCGCGGACGCCCGCAGAGCTGGCACCGGTTGTGCTGGCGGCACTTGAACTTCGGTTTCTTTGCATCCTTGACGCGCTTTGCTGTGGTTGCCATAGGTCTCGTTTGTCCTTGCTGTGTTGCTTGCCCTGTTCTTTGCTTGCTTTGTTTCTCTTTAAGCCGTCTGCCGGAACGGGATCCCGAACTGCTTCAACAACGCACGCGCCGAGTTGTCATCGCCCGCCGTCGTCACCAGCGTCACATTCATGCCCTTCAGCTTCTCCACCTTCGAGTAGTCGATCTCGGGGAAGATGAGCTGGTCCCGCATTCCGAGGGTGTAGTTGCCACGCCCGTCAAAGCTCTTGGTCGACACCCCGCGAAAATCCCGTACCCGCGGCAGCCCGACCGAGATCAGCCGGTCCAGGAACTCGTACATGATGTCTCCGCGCAGGGTCACCATCGCCCCGATCGGCATGCCCTCGCGCACCTTGAAGGCGGCAATCGACTTCTTGGCCCGGGTCGTGACCGGCTTCTGCCCGGCGATCAGCGCCAGGTCCGCCACCAGCGGGTCCAGCAGCTTCGAGTTCTGCGTCGCCTCGCCCAGCCCCATGTTCAACACGATCTTCTCCAGGCGCGGCACAGCCATCGGGTTCTTCAGCCCCAACTCCTTCTGCAGTGCCGGCTTGATCTCGGTCAGGTACTTCTCTTTCAAACGTGCTGCCATCGTCTTCCTGCTTCCTGTCTCCCGCTCCCGGAGTAGCCGCTCGCGCGCCCGTGTACCGCTGAGGAGACTGCCATCGTGCCAAACCTTGTCGTTCCGCCTACCTTGCTAAAGGCCGCCCCGCGATCCCCGTGTCATCCTGAGCGCAGCGAAGGACCTGCGGTATCCCGTCTCCCCCAGCCCGGCCCGCGCCACCAGCGCTACTTCTTCTTCACCGGCAGCGTCTTGTCGCACTTGCGGCACACCCGCACCTTGGTCCGGTTCGCGCCTTCCCCATCCACGCGGAAGCCCACCCGCGTCGGCCCGCAGTCCGGGCACACCAGCATCACGTTCGAGATCGCAATCGGCGCCTCCTGCTCCGCAATGCCGCCCTTGATATTCTTCTGCGGATTCGGCTTCACATGCTTCTTGATCATGTGCACGCCCTCGACCAGCACCTTGCCCGTCTCCGGCATCACCCGCAGCACGCGCCGCTGCTTGTTCGTATCCCGATCGCTCCCGCCGATAATGACCACGCGGTCTTCGCGCTGTATCTTCAACCCTGCCATCAAACCACTCCCTCGGTATACCTGGCGCTAAATGACTTCCGGCGCCAGCGAAACAATCTTCAGAAACTTCTTGTCGCGCAG
>DASWUY010000166.1:0-11779 GCA_036401435.1 Acidobacteriaceae bacterium
CAGCGTTGCCGGTAAAGAGCCAGACAGCTCCGTTAAAGAGTGCGGCGTCCGCGTGCTCAGGCCCGCCCTGCTCCTTGCCCGCCATGGGGTGGCCGGGCATGTAGCCGGGCTTACCTACCGCGTTGTAGTGGTCGCGGGCGCGCTCCACCAGGTACGACTTCACGCTGCCGACATCGGTGACGAGCTGCGCCGGTGAGAGCACCGGCGCCAGTTGCTCAAGCCACTCGGCGATTGCGAACACCGGTGCCGCCAGCACGATGACGTCCGCAGCCAGCGCGTAGATAAAGGCATCGTCCGCCGCAGCATCCTCGGGCGCCGGGTCGACCGCGCCCATGGCCCGCGCCTGCGCCAGCGTAGCCGGGTTCCTGTCCCACCCAAAGACGCTGCCCGCGAAGCCGCCCCGGCGCAGCGCCAGACCGATGGAGCTGCCGATCAGTCCCGTGCCGAGGATGGCCACGCGGTGGATCCCGCCGCCTGGTGGCTCGGGCGCCGGACTTTCCCGTGGGTCCTGAATGTCTGCCAATGGCTCTACCCCGCGAGACGCCGCCCCAGCGCGGGCGCAATGACCCGCAGCTCGGCCACGAGCCTTTCAAACTGCTCGGGGTAGAGCGTCTGTGCGCCGTCGGAAATGGCTTTCTCTGGGTTGGGGTGGACTTCGACGATCAGGCCATCGGCCCCCGCAGCAACCGCCGCCCGGGCCATCGCCGGGACCAGATCGCGCCGGCCCGTGCCGTGCGAGGGGTCGCCAATGATGGGCAGGTGCGACAGCTTCTTGATGACGGGAATCGCGGAGATGTCCATCGTGTTGCGGGTGTAGGTCTCAAAGGTACGGATGCCGCGCTCGCACAGCATCACATCGTAGTTGCCGCCGGCCAGGATGTACTCCGACGACAGCAGCAGCTCCTCAATGGTCGCGGACGCCCCCCGCTTCAGCATCACCGGCTTGCGCACCTTGCCCAGTTCGCGCAGCAGGTTAAAGTTCTGCATATTGCGCGCGCCCACCTGGAAGCAATCCATAAAAGGCAGCATGGGCTCGATCTGCGAGATCTCCATCACCTCCGTCACGATGAGCAGGCCGGTCGCGTCGCCGGCCTCGCGCAGCAGCTTGAGCCCCTCGATGCCCATGCCCTGGAACGAGTACGGGGAGCTGCGCGGCTTGTAGGCTCCGCCGCGCAGGAACTGCCCGCCGGCTGCCTTGATCTGGGCCGCGACCAGCATGATCTGGTCGCGGCTCTCCACAGCGCACGGCCCCGCCATCACAACCACCTCGTCCCCGCCCACGGTCACCCCGTTCGCGAAGCGCAGGATGGTGCCCTCGGGCGCAAAGGAGCGGCCCGCCAGCTTGTACGGGGAGGAGATACGGTGCGCCTCCCCAACGCCGTCCAGCAGCTCGTAGTCCTCCACGGAGAAGGAGTCGGGGCGGCCGACGGCGGCGATAATGGTCTGCTGCACGCCCGTCGTCTTGTGCACCTTGAAGCCGTCTTCAATCAGGCGGGCGATAACGTGTTCGATCTGCGCGGCGGTGGCGCCTTCCTGCATGGCAACTATCATCGGTGCTACTTTCCTTGCTCGCCGCGCAGCTGGGCGCTCGAGGCGGCGGTGGTCGGGGCAGCCTCTTCGGCGCGCTTGGAGGCGAGTTCTTCCTGCTGCAGGGCGCGCATGACGTCGATAATGCGCTCGTAGATGTGGGTAAGCTCGATGTCCGGAAGAGGGCCGTGATTAGCTGCGCGAACGTTGGCGAAGATGACTGCCTCGCGGTTCGGCTCGTACACGGGCAGCGAGGTACTTCTCTTCAGCCTGCCTATGTGCTGGGCGGCGCGGGCGCGCTCGGAGAGGAGCTGGACGATGTTGCGGTCGAGCTCATCGATCTTGAGACGCCATTCGGTCAGGTCCATCGCAAATCCCTTCTCTCGGGTGGGGCAGGGTTCAGAATGCCAGAGTGCCTGCGCGCCGCGCCGGGCGCCAGCCTTGCGCGTTGCTCAGCCGTCGAGAACGCACTGGCGGAGTAGCCTTCCCCCACAGGCGCTTCCAAACGATCGAACGATAAGAATAACTGACTAGCGGGCGAGCGCGTGGGGGCGCAGGCCCTCGATGAATCGCGCGATGACCCCGGGCGCGTCGGCGGGCGTGCTCTGCTCGATCAGCGAGACAATGGCGCTGCCCAGCACGGCCGCATCGGCGAAGAGGCCGACCTGCTCCACATGCTCTGCGCTCGAGATGCCGAAGCCCACAGCGACAGGCAGATCGGTGTACCGCCGGATGCGGGCAACGAGCTGCGCGGCATCGCTTTCAACCGCCGCACTGGCCCCCGTGATCCCCAGCCGGGAGATGGCATAGACAAAGCCCCTCGACGCCTCGGCGATCGCCTTAAGCCGGGCGTCGGGGCTGGTCGGCGCAGCGAGGAAGATGGGTGCCAGGTGGTGCCGGGCGAGCAGCTGCAGGTACTCTGTCGCTTCTTCAACGATCATGTCCGTAAGCAGGATGCCGTCAAGACCTGCAGCCTCAGCCGCCTGGCAGAAGTAGGCGAGGTTCGAGTCACCCTTGCGGGTGGCCGCATGCCCGCCGAACTGAAGGGCAGGGTTGAGGTAGGAGAAGAGCACCAGGCCCGCCCCCGGGCGCGCTGCCCGGACCTCCTCCGCGAGCGCCAGGACATCGGCCAGGGTGGTGCCACCGGCTACAGCGCGCTCCGAGGCTCGCTGGATGACGGGCCCATCGGCGACCGGGTCAGAAAAAGGAACGCCCAGCTCAAGCACGTCGGCGCCGGCGTCGATCGCAGCCAGCGCAATGGCACGACTGGTGGCAAGGTCAGGGTCGCCTACCGTGAGGTAGACGACAAGGCCTGGCTTGGATGGAAACTGTATCGGCATACATCCTTCTCTAAGCGTGAGGAGCGAAGACCCCCCTGCACGGGAGGCAGTCACTCACGTGACGCGTATTCTCTGGAGGACCGAGGGCGGGATGAACCTCCCCGTCCTTGGTCCTCCAGGCAAAAATGCTGCGTGAGCAGCCGCCTCCGGCGCACGGGGACTTCGCTCCTCACGCACCCTGCAGCTTCAGCTCGCGGGTAAGGATGCCGAGGTCCTTGTCCCCCCGCCCCGAAAGGTTGACCAGGAGAATGTCCCCGGGGCTGAGGGTAGGCGCCAGGCGCATCGCCTCGGCCACGGCGTGGGCTGACTCGAGCGCGGGAATGATGCCCTCGGTGCGGGAAAGCGCCACGGTCGCCTTGAGAGCCGCCTCGTCGGAAGCTTCAACGTACTCGGCCCGCCCCGCATCGTGAAGCGCAGCATGCTCCGGGCCGACCGAGGCGTAGTCCAGCCCGGCCGAGACCGAGTGGGTCAGCGCGATCTGCCCCGCCGCATCCTGGAGCACGTAGGAGTAGGTGCCCTGGAGCACGCCCGGGGAGCCGCCGCGGAACCTTGCCGCATGCTTGCCCAGAGCAGCGCCGGTCCCACCTGCCTCTACGCCGATCAGGCGAACGTCCCTGTCGGGGAGAAACTCGTAGAACGCCCCTATCGCGTTTGACCCCCCGCCCACGCAGGCCACGATAGCCGTAGGCAGCCGCCCTTCCGTCTCCAGCATCTGCCTCCGGGCTTCCTTCGAGATCACCCGGTGGAAGTCGCGAACCATCGCAGGATAGGGATGCGCACCGAGCACCGACCCGAGCAGGTAATGCGTGGTGCGGACGTTCGTGACCCAATCGCGCATCGCCTCGTTGATGGCGTCCTTGAGGGTGCAGGAGCCGGAGCTGACCGGGCGGACCTCCGCGCCCAGCAGACGCATGCGGTAGACGTTCAGCTCCTGGCGCCGCATGTCCTCTTGGCCCATGTAGATCACGCACTCCATGCCGAAGAGCGCGCAGACGGTCGCCGTCGCGACACCATGCTGGCCGGCGCCAGTCTCGGCGATAATGCGCCGCTTGCCCATCCGCCGCGCCAGCAGCCCCTGCCCGATGCAGTTGTTGATCTTGTGCGCGCCGGTGTGCAACAGGTCTTCGCGCTTGAGGTAGATCCTGGCGCCGCCCAGCTGTTCGCTCATGCGCCTTGCGTAGTAGAGCGGGGTCGGGCGGCCGGCGTAGTCCGCCAGCAGCGAGTCAAGCTCCGCCTGGAAGACAGGATCCGCCTGGGCCGCCGCGTAGGCCGCCTCCAGCTCTTCCAGCGCCGCCATCAGGGTCTCAGGAACGTAGCGGCCCCCATAGGCGCCGAAGCGCCCCGGGCGAGTCGCGGCCGACTCGGGCAAAGGCAGCGGGGTCAGGGTCTCTGGCGTCGTGCTCACAGCGGGCTCCCTCCGTCTCTTCAAGGGTACGCCATGCGCTTGGGGCGCGACCAGGCATCGCGGCAGGCATCCCCGTTCCGGCCCAGGAGCAGGCTCAGGTTCCCGTGCTACCCCTTTGACCCGGCAATGAGGATGTCCACGATACGGCGGGCGCTCGGCTCCCAGTCCGGCATCGCCGTCGTGTGGAAGACGCCGATCATCGCCCGGACCAGGTCGTTCGGATCCACATCCGCACGCAGCTCGCCGCTGTCGATCGCCCGCTGCACCATGGCCAGGAAGGTGCCGAAGATGGCGCTGCGTGTCCCTTCGATCAGGCGCATGGAGCCGCCGGCCACCGTCTCCATCGCCGGCAGGATCAGCTTCTTGTCGGCCACGTGATCGATGAAGAGAAGCATCCAGGCGCGCAGTGCCTCCAGCGGCGGCAGGGTGCCGGCAAAGCGCTGCCCGGCTCGCGTAAGCTTCTCGACTTCGCCCCGATACACCGCTTCAATCAGTGCATCCCGGGTAGGAAAGTGACGGTAGAGCGTGCCTGAGCCGATCCCCGCCTCGCGCGCAATCTGGTCCAGGGTAGCCTCGGCCCCGTGCCGGGTAAAGGCCAGCCGCGCAACCTCCAGGATGCGCGCCCGGTTCCGCTCGGCGTCAGCACGCGGCTTCCGTTCAACCGGGGCTGGGGGCGGCTTTTTCAGCATGTGCAACCGCGGGGAGAAATTCTTGCAACCGGAGACAGTCCCCGCTTATCTCATAGATACGGAGACTGTCCCCGCTTTATAGTTTCCGCTGACGTGGATGTCAACCCTGGCCCGCGCACCGGGAGCCCGGCCAGCCCAACCGGAGGAGCAAGGTCGATGCGGATTTTCATCACGGGAGCGACAGGATTCATCGGTACGGAACTGGTCAAGGAGTTGATTGAGGCCGGGCACGAGGTGCGGGGGCTCGCACGCAGTGACGCAGCGGCCGAGCAGTTGCAGGCAGCAGGCGCCGGGGTCGAACGCGGTGACCTCGAAGACCTGGACAGCCTGCGCCGTGGAGCAACCGGCATGGACGCGGTCGTGAACCTGGCCTTCAACCACGACGACATGTCCCGGTTCGCGCACAGTGCCGAGGTCGAGCGTCAGGCCGTGGAGGCGCTGGCCTCGGTGCTGGAACCGGGAAAGCTGCTGGTGGTCACCTCTGGCGTAGGCCTGGCGGAGGGCGGCGGTCCGGGATACCTGCGAACCGAAAACGACGCGCCGGCACAGAACGCTGCGATCCCGCGCAACCCGGAGCAGGCGGCTCGCCGCGCGGCAGAGCGAGGGCTGCGCGTCGCGATCGTGCGCCTGCCGCAGGTGCATGACACGCGCAAGCAGGGACTGGTGCCCTACCTGACCGCCGCAGCGCGGGAGAAGAGGGTCTCAGCGTACCTCGGCGAGGGGCAAAACCGCTGGGCCGCGGCCCCGCTCCAGGATGTATCCCACCTCTACCGGCTGGTGCTCGAAAAAAGCGGACCTGGCGTGGCCGTCTACCACGCCGTGCAGGAGGAAGGCGTGACCATGCGGGCCATCGCGGAGGTGCTGGGCAAGGGGCTCCAGGTGCCGGTCCTTTCTCTCCCTCCCGAGAAGGCGGCAGAGCACTTTGGCTGGCTCGCGCACTTCGCCTCGATGGACATGCCTGCCTCCAGCGAGTGGACCCGCAGGACGCTCGGGTGGGAGCCCTCTGGACCGGGGCTGATCGAGGACCTGACGAACATGACCTACTGACGCCCCACCGGCTGTGAAGCGCGGGGAGCGAGCCTCCCCACGCTCGGCAGAAAACCGGCCGGTTACCCGGGCGGGAACTGCGGGCGGCGTGCCTGCGTACCTGCCCCCATGAGCCGGACGAACTGGGTGAGCGGGATAGGCGGCGGCATCGGGCGAAGTCTTGTCGGGCTGGCGCTGGTTGCTGCATGGAGCGGCAGCGCCCTGGCCCAGGGCAACAGCGCCGAGCCGCTTCTAAACGCCGACGAGATCATGGCCCGCGTGGCCGCGAACCAGGATCGCGCCCAGGCTGAGCGCGCCCGCTATGTGTACGTCCAGCACGTCCACATCATCTCCCGCAAGGGCAAGAGCATCCAGTGCGAAGAGACGACCGACGCGCGGGTCACGCCCACTGAAAAGGGCTCGCATGCCGAGTTGCTCAAGCTCGACGGGCGAGTACTGCACGGCGGCAAATACCTGGCCTACACCACGCTGCTCAAGAGCGAGGCCGCCGACCAGGGGCAGGACACGCTCTCCATCAACATCGGGGATGATGACCGCGAGATGGTCGAAAGCCTGCGGGCCGACCTGACCAACAACCCGACAGACGGGGCCAGAGACGGCATCAACGCGCAGCTCTTTCCGCTCACCTCAAAGGCGCAGAGGTCCTACCTCTTCCAGCTGGTGGGGCGCGAACGGATGAATGGGCGCAACGTGGTGCACATCGACTTCCGCCCCAAGGATAAGGACGAGTTCGACTGGAAGGGGACCGCGTACATCGATGCGGAGGCCTATCAGCCGGTGGTGGTGAGCACGGCCATGGCGCGGAACGTGCCGCTGGCCGTCCGCACCCTGCTGGGGACCAGCGTGCCCGGGCTTGGCTTCAGCGTGAACTACGCGCCGCAGCCGGATGGGGTTTGGTTCCCGGTCAGCTTTGGCACCGAGTTCAAGATTCACGTGCTCTTCTTCTTCAACCGCGAGATTACGGTGGATGCAGAAAGCCGCGATTTCGAGAAGACGCACGTCACCGCAAGGATGGTCGACGGGGGCGCCGCGCCGCAGTAGGCAGCGGCTAGCGACCAGCGGCTTGAAAGTCACCCAGGGCCAATTACCAAATAGACGCTCCTCCGGCGCAGCTATGAGGTATGCTCGGAGGCGCTTTCAATCAGGCTGAACCCTTGAGCCATACTTGAGCTTGCCTCCGGCACCGGGTTCCCAAGCCGAAATCAAGGGGTTGTGTCCATGCTGTGTCCTGTCTGCTCCAACCAGGTCGATGCGCAGAGTGCGTTCTGCAATCGTTGCGGCACGCCCATGACTGCATCGGCAGCACCAGAGGCGGCGGTTCCACCGTCGGCAGGCTACACGACCGTGCCTCCCTCGGCATCCGCTTACGCCAGCGCGCCGCCGCCGGCAGGCGCAGGCTATCCGCCGCCGCCGCTGGTCGCGGGCAGCGGCCTGTCCAACAATGCAGCCTCGGCCATCGCCTACATCACGATCATCCCGGCCATCATCTTCCTGGTGCTCGAGCCGTATAACAGGATTCCCCTGGTGCGCTTCCACGCCTGGCAGTCCATCGCGCTCACCGGAGCGGCCATCGTGCTGCACATCGTGCTCACCATCTGCGGGCTCATGCTGCACTTCATCCCGTTGATCGGGCTGCTGCTCTTCCCCATCCACATGCTCGTGTCGCTGGCGATCTTTGTGGCGTGGTTGATCTGCATTCTCAAGGCCAGCAAGGGCGAGTGGTACAAGCTGCCGGTGATCGGCGAGTTCGCCGCCAGCCAGGCCGGGCGCTAGGAGGCCGCGAGCCGAGCGGGCGCCCCCGTAGCCAAGCACCCGCGCCGGCCGTGCAGATCCTGGGACGGGGTCAGGCCTCGTCCGAGGAACCTAGCGCGTCCTCTCCCTGGCGTCCTTCGATGATCTCAAACCGGATCTTCGCCGGGCAGAATTCGCAAGTCACTTCGTTCACTCCAGTGGCCGCGCTGTCTACCGGAAAGGTGCGGAGGCAGTCCGTGCAGGTCACGGCAACCATGTCGCCGTTGTTCTTGATCCAGATCGCAGCCTTGGGCGGCTTCCCCGCACGCGGTCTGGTCGGAAGCTCGTTGAGAAAGTGTTCGATCCGCCTGAACAGATCCTCGGGCCGGTAGCGACCCTTGGGAAGGAAAGCATCGGCCAGCACGCTCTCGGGCACGTTCAGCCCCGTAAACTCGCCCGAGATCACGATCACCGGGATCGTCGGGAACCTCCTGCGCACTACCGAGAGAAACTCAAACCCGTTCATGTTGGGCATGCGGAGATCGGAGATGATGACATCGGGGAGCGAACGCTTCAGCGCCAGCAGGCCATCAAAGCCATCCTCCGCGCACACCACGTCGTAGTTCTTCGACCGAAGCATCGCCTTGGCGATCTGGCGAACGTCCGGCTCGTCATCCACCACCAGGATTCTGTAAGGGAAGGATTTTGCAGGCACAAGGCTCCAGCTCAGTCGGATTTCTGCAACACCCACCCCATCTTATGGGTCGAAGCGGTTTTGTGGAACTGAACCCGTCCGATGGGCAGCGCTCGCCGGCCGGCCCCTACCATCTCCCTGAGACACGCATCCTAATTTGAAGTGGTCGTAGCTCATCAGTCCCCCAGGCTGGGGCCTCAAACCAAGACAGGTTTCGCACCCCGGGAGACGACTTCCGGAAAGGCACGCACCTGCGACCTTCCACTCACCACCTTAAGAGTCGCAGCCTCGCCGCGGTAAAGCTGCTCATGAACGTAGCCCTCGCTCTTTTCATGAGCGCGTCGATTCCCCCAACAATCCCGTTCGCGGCCCTGCCGCTGGGAGTATGCTAAGCCGCAAGGAGTGGTCCCCATGCTTCGGAGAGATTTTCTGCGCCGCACCGCTACAGGACTTGCCGCCACCTGGGTCACCACCCGGCGTGGGTCGGCCGCCGCTCAACCCTTGGCCCCGGGGCTCGACCTGCCGCCGCTCGACCAGAAGCACCAGGCGCATGACGAGGTAGTGCTGGGAGCGACCGGCATCAAGACCAGCCGCCTGGCCATGGGCACAGGCACCATGGGGGGCGGTGGAGCCTCCAACCAGACCCGCTCCGGGAAGAACACGTCCCTGCTGCGAGATGGCTTCCACGACAACGGCCTGCGCTTCTTTGACGCGGCCGACTCCTATGGCTCGCACCCCTATGTGAAGGAAGCGATCCAGGGGCTGCCGCGCGACAAGGTCACCGTCATGACCAAGACAGACACCCGCGATGCCGCCGGCGTGAAGGCTGACCTGGACCGCTTCCGGCGCGAGCTGGGAGTGGACTACATCGACATCGTCCTGATCCACTGCGTGACCGAGGCGGACTGGACCACACGGTACCGCGGCGCGATGGATGTGCTGTCCGAGGCCAAGCAGAAGGGCATCATCCGCGCGCATGGTGTGTCCTGCCACAGCATCGCCGCGCTGCGCGCTGCCGCCGCCTCGCCCTGGGTAGAAGTGGACCTGGTGCGCCTCAACCCCATCGGGTCGCACATGGATGCGGATCCCGCAACGGTGATCGGCGTCATTAAGGAAATGCGGGCGCAGGGCAAGGGGATCGTGGGCATGAAGATCCTCGGCCA
This sequence comes from Acidobacteriaceae bacterium, assembly GCA_036401435.1. GTDB lineage: Bacteria > Acidobacteriota > Terriglobia > Terriglobales > Acidobacteriaceae > EB88. Next base: position 9,597 of record DASWUY010000166.1, read on the forward strand.
GGGCGATCTGCGCGACAAGCCTTCTGAGGCCATCCGCTACGCCCTATCCACTGGCGTGCTCGACTCCTTCACCATCGGGGCAGAGAACCAGAAGGAGCAGAACGACCTCACCCGACGGATCGCGGCGGCGTAACGCGGTAGGCCACACGCTCCACTGCCTCCCGGCTAGTCGCTGGCAGCTTTGCTGACGCGTCCTTCCACCGGAAAAAACAAAAGGTCCCCTCAACCAACGAGGGGGCCTTTTCTTGTCTGTCTCCGCCCGCGCCGACCCCCTAGCCCCGTCCCCGCAGCCGGCTCAGTTGCTGCCGGTCGCGCTTGGACGGGCGGCTCTCAGCCACCGCGCCAAAGTCCAGCATCTCCTTGCGTTCCGCAGCCAGCTTCTGGCGCAGGGCGCGGCTGGCCTCCGTCTCCCGGTAGAGTGTCTGCGCCACCGCCGCAGGACCACGGGTGTCCGAGGGCAGCAGGACTTCCACTGCGAACTCACCCGCCTCGTTCCGGATCTGCAACATGTCCCCCGGCCGCACCTCGCGAGAGGCCTTGGCACGCTGGCCGTTGGCAGCGATACGCCCCAGGTCGCAGGCGTCCGAAGCCAGGGCGCGCGTCTTGAAGAAACGTGCCGCCCACAGCCACTTGTCCATGCGCACCGAGGGCATGCGTCCATTCTCGCCGAAGGAAGCGGCGGAGGCCAAACCTTCGTCGAGGATGCCTCGCCCTCAGGGCATCCGGCAGCCGCAGCCGCAGCGTACCTCTATCGCACGCTCCGCGCCCCGAAGGTCAGCGGGCAGCGATGCTGGCTAGGGGTATCTTGAAGGTATCTTGAAACAGGGCGGCACAGTCTGGACCGTGCCCTGCGCACGAGGGGAGCATGCATGCAGGAGGATCTGCGCACACGAAGTCGCACGGCCAGCGTCCTGCCATGGGTAGAGGGCGCGCTGTGGGTGACGGCGTTCGTCTGCGTGTGCTGGTGCGCGGTGATGTATACGCGGGCCCGCCAGTTCGTGCACGCGCAGCCGGTGCGCCCGACTGCTGCCGCCGCCACCGGTCGCGCCGTGCAGGCGCCGCCCGCACCGGGCGAGCTGATCGGGCGCATGGAGATCCCTGCGCTCCAGCTGTCCGTGGCCGTGGTGGAAGATGACAGCCGCGAGAGCCTGCAGCACGGCGTAGGGCACATCCCCCTCACGGCCATGCCCGGCGGTCTCGGCACGGTAGGGCTGGCCGGGCATCGCGACACCTTCCTGCGGCCGCTGCGTCGCATCACCCCCGGCATGCAGGTCCGTCTGTCAGGGCCGGGCGGCGTGTACCGGTACCTGGTAGACACGACCCAGATCGTCCTGCCCGAGGCGGTCGAGGTGCTCGAGACGGCGGACCAGCCGGCGCTCGTGATCGTGACCTGCTACCCGTTTGACTACGTGGGCGCCGCGCCCAAGCGCTTTATCGTGCATGCGCACCTGCTGTCGGTGCTCCCGGAAAAATAGCCCTCAGGCCAGGTGAACCAGCGTGCCTGAGCTGCTTCCAGAAGCACTCTGCGGCGGAAAGCCCATCGCAGGCTCCGCCAGCGCGGCAGCGGCCGGCTCCCCCTCCTCCCCATCCATCTCGAGGACGTGCCGGGCCAGCTCATCTGCCACCTCTTTCGAATAGGTGACAAAGTGGTGGGCGGAGAGCAGCACCAGGAAAGCAAGCCAAATCTTCGCCGGCTCGCGCGCCCAGGTGCGTATTGCGAGAGACAGGAAGCGCCAATACGCCCGCCGGTAGTTGGAGCGAACCCCCTGGTGCCAGAGCGACGAGACGAAGACGCGCAGGTTATAGGAGAGCGGCATCTCCGGCGGCACCTGCGTCGAGCGCGGCTGCCAGGACTGCAGCGACCGATAGGCGCGCCCGAAAAAGGCGTCCGGGGTGTAGAGGTCAGCAAGCAGGGTGCTCAGGCCCTGCAGCAGGGTGGGCAGCGGCAGCACGGTTTTGAAGTTGGGTGGAGAAAAATTGGAGGTCGCCTGGCTGTCTTCGTAGAGCCGCCCTTCACGCTTCATCCGGTCGTACAGGGCAGTCGTAGGCGGCGCCTGCAGCACGCCGGCCATCGCCCAGGTGATCCCCGTCTTCTCAATGAAGAGGCGCTGCCGCTCGAAGATGGTTTCGTCATCGGAGTCGAAGCCCACAATGAAGCCGGCCAGGACCCACAGGCCCGCCTG
>DASWUY010000167.1:0-3247 GCA_036401435.1 Acidobacteriaceae bacterium
CTTGGTCCGCTCGCCCGCCTCACGCGCGATAGCGCGAATGCTCACGGTGCCGTCGTAGATCTCCGGGACCTCGCTCTGGAAGAGGGTCGAGACCAGCTCCGGCGCTCCCCGGCTCACGATCACCTGCGGGCCCTTGGCCGCGCGATCGACGCGTAGCAGCACTACCCGCACCCGCTCCCCGACCGCGAACTGCTCCAGGCGCGACTGCTCGCGGCGCGGCATGCGTGCCTCGGCGCGGCCCAGCTCAAAGATCGTGTCCTGCGGCTCAATCCGCTTGACGGTGGCCGTAATCACCTCGCCGACGCGATGGTTGTACTCGAGGAAGACGGTGTCCCGCTCCGCCTCTCTGACCTTCTGGAAGATGACCTGCTTGGCCATCTGCGCGGCGATCCGGCCCAGCACCTCGGTAGGCTTGTAGTAGCGGATCTCACCGCCCACCTCCACCTCCGGGGCCAGTTCGCGTGCCGCTTCGAGCGTGATCTGGTTGACCTCGTCCTCGATCTCCTCCGGCGTTTCAACTACCGTCTTGTAGACATAGGCGCGGATCTCGCCTGACTCCTTGTCAAGCTCCGCCCGCATGTTCTCCACCGTCTTGTAGTACTTGCGGGTGGCCAGCGCAATCGCGTCTTCCACCGCCGCCACCACGATCTGGGGCTCAATCCCTTTGTCGCGGCTCAATATCTCTATGCTCTGGTACAGCTGACTTGCCATAGTGTCTCGAATCCCCTACCTGATCTGCATGGCCGTGGCGCCTAAGCCCGGCATCCGTTTCTTTCGTCCCGCGCGTCCTGAGTCAAGCCTCTGGAACCAAATGCGCCTTCTCGATATTGCCGAAGGCGATCTCGACCGATCCCCCGGCCCTGCTGCCGCCCTTACCGCCCTGCTTGCCTGCCTTCTTCAGAGCCTTGCTCCCCCGTGACGCCTCGAGCGCAAGCACCAGCCCCTCCGCGCCCGCCGCCGTCACCCGTCCCTGCCAGTGCCTGTTTCCATCCACCGGCTCAAAGGTCTGGAGCTTGACCAGGCTGCCCATGAAGCGGCGGTAATCCTCCACACGCGTCAGCTTGCGATCCAGCCCCGGCGAGGATACCTCCAGCAGGTACTCTGTCCCCGGCACCAGCTCCTCTACGTCGAGCACCACCCCGAAATCCCGGCTGAAGATCTCGCAGTCCTCATGCGTAATGCCGGAGAGCAACTCCAGGTTCGCCACGCTCGGCAGGCCGTCGAGAAAGGCGGCATCGCTAAAGGCGGCATCGCTCTCCTCCGGCCCACCCTCTTCTGTCTCCTCCAACTCGTCGAACTCATCCAGCTCATCCAGTTCGGCGCCATCCAGCTCAACCTCTCCACTGTCTTCCAGCCCGGCCTCGTGCTCGTCTGCCTCCCACAGCACGGGCTGCTCGTCCCCGCGGGCCTCGGCCGCCGCCCGCAGTTGCTCTACCCGGTGGCGCAACCTGGCGCGCTCCTCCTCGTTCTTCTCGATGAAGATCCGCAGCGTGCGGTGCTTGCCCCCTCCGCCCAGGTACTCCACATCCACGACATTCAGCCCATGCGACGCCGCGACCCGGTCGGCCAGCGCGCGTATCGCCTCCATCTTCAGTGCCATGCGCCTCTAATTCCCTCTACATCCCTGCTGCCACAGCAGAAAACAGTTGCCGCAAAGAAAAAGTGGGCTTTCGCCCACTCTGTCGACCGTGCCCTGTCGGTCTGCCCACGACCAGGACTTACCATGCACGCTACAGAACACTAGAATACCGCAGCGTGCCTACCTTTTCAAACCTGTAGGGCAGCAAAGCCCGGGACAGGGCCCGGCAGCATCAGGCGAGGAGACCAGCGGTGGGACGCGGCAGGGCCGCGAGAGGCTTTAGAGTGGTTCGGAGCGAATCTGGCTCTGTCCCATCAGTTGGGCGGTCAGCTCATGAATCGTTTCAGCGGACCGGCGCAGAGAATAGCGAGCCTCGAAGGTGGCTGGCGCCCGCGCCGCCATCGCCTGCCGGTCCTCAGGCGCGGTCGCCAGCCAGCGCTTCAGCAAGCGGCAGGTTCCTTCGAGCGTATCCGGTTCCACCAATCCGACCTTGTCCTGCACAATGTCCCGCCAGATGTTGATCTGGTCTGAAATCAGCACAGGCGTGCCGCAAGCAAGCGACTCAGCCACCACGATGCCGAAGTTCTCCTGGTGCGAGGGCAGCACAAAGGCCTCTGCCGCGTAAAAGGCGCCAAACTTCGCATCTCCCCCGAGCATGCCAGGCCAATGCACGCGCTCTTCCACCCCCAGTGAGCGGCACTGCGACTCGAGCTTTGCCTGCAGCCCCACCTGGTCCGGCCCCGCCACCACCAGGTGCATCCCTTCATCCTCGGCCGCCACCTTCGCAAAGCTTTCGATCAGCAGGTCGCAACCCTTCTTCTCGTGAATGCGGGATAAGAACAAGAGGAAGCGCTTGCCCCGCAGTCCCTGCACCCTCTCAAAGAAACTCTCTCTCCACTGACCCGGATCCCCAACCGGCTTGTTGGTTCCATACGGGATCACGATGCTCTTCCAACGGTTGGGCCAGAAGCTGGCCGCGGCAAAGTCCCGCTCGGATTCCGAGGTAAACAGGACAGCGGCTGCCTGTTGCAGAATGCGGTATTGCAGCGGCCAGTACACCATCTTCTTAAGGTGCTTGATCGGATACCGCTTTTTGAAGAAGACGTCCAGCATGCCGTGGGTGAAGACCACGTAAGGAACCCCGGCCTTGGTTGCGGCCCGCCAGGCAGCCACGCTGTGAAAAAGCCAGACCCCGTTGATCACCACAAGGTCGAACCGCCCTACGTTCCTGTCCAGCCATGAGACCAGTGGCCGCGAGATGCCGTACCCGGACGGCGCCGGCCCCAGCGCATGCACCGGAAAGTCCAGGCCCTTCAGGAATGGAGCCTCGGGGTCATCAAGCGTGACCACCTCTACCCGGTCCCCGATGATCCTGTAGTTGTGAGCCAGCTGCCGGACCCCTTCCGGAGGTCCCCCATCCCGCGGCGACATGCTGTAGATCACGTGCAGCACGCGATGGGGGTACCGGCCTTCAGAGGCAGAAGGGTCGAGAGACGCTGACCGCATGTCTGTCTCGTTCATGGGGCGAACGCTCCGGGAACTCGATCTGAAGGCGCCCTGGGCAGAGTCCCATGGGCTATCGAAGCAATCGTATGTCAACTACGGCCTCCCAGGAACAGAGAAGTCCGCCGAACGTACCGCCTTTTAATGTAAGCGCCGGGCGCCGGT
>DASWUY010000168.1:0-10195 GCA_036401435.1 Acidobacteriaceae bacterium
TGCGCTTTGATCCCGAGCGCTTTACTGCGGAGCAGAAGGCAGCCCGGGCCAGGTTCACCTACTTCCCTTTCGGAGCCGGCAATCGTCAGTGTATCGGGGAGTCTTTTGCCTGGATGGAGGCCATCCTGCTCACCGCAACCATCGCGCAGCAATGGAAGCTCACCCTCATCCCGGGCCAGACGATCGAGGTGCAGCCCAAGATCACCCTGCGCCCCAAGCAGCCCATCCGCATGCTCGTCCAGCCCCGCGCCTAGCGTCGCGCTTCGCCTTGGCGCCTGGCCCGCCCTGTCTTACCTCTTCTGTTCAGGCCCCAGCCCACGATACTTCAGCATCGGCCCCGTCGTCGGCTGCGCACCCAGCCAGGCCGCGTACATGGTGGCCAGCTCCTGCGTGTTCCCCCGCGAGAGCACCATCTTGCGAAAGCGGTCCCCGTTCGCCCGCGTCAGTCCGCCATGATCCTCAAACCACTGGAACGCGTTGTCGTCCAGCATCTCCGCCCATTGGTAGGCGTAGTAGCCCGCCGCGTACCCGCTCCCCCAGATATGCGAGAAGTACGTGGACCGGTAACGCGGCGGCACGTACCCGATGGCCAGGTGCGTCCTCTCAAGCGCTGCCGCCTCAAACGCATCCGGCTGCTGCAGCGGCGCACTCGCCGGCAGCGTATGCCATTCCATGTCCAAAGACGAGGCGGCCAGCAACTCGGTCAGCGAGTAGCCCTGGTTGAAGAGCTCGGCCTTGCGGATCTTGGCCGCCAGCTCCGGCGGCATCGCAGCGCCCGTCTGGTAGTGCCGCGCGTAGTGGTTGAAGACCTCCGGGTAAGAGGCCCAGTGCTCGTTGAACTGCGAGGGAAACTCGACAAAGTCGCGCGCCACCTCCGTACCCGAGAGCCGCGGATACTCCACATCGGAGAACATGCCATGCAACGCGTGCCCAAACTCGTGGAACATCGTCGTCACATCGCGAAAGCTGATCAGCGCCGGCTCCCCGGCTGCCGGTTTGGGCAGGTTGGCCACGTTGTAGATCACCGGCAGCGTGCCCAGCAGCTTCGACTGCCCGACGAAGTTCGACATCCAGGCGCCGCCGTTCTTGTTGTCCCGCTTGTAGTAATCGCAATACCACAGGGCCAGCGGCTTGCCGTCCGTATCACTTACTTCGAACACCCTCACATCCGGGTGATACACAGGCAGGTCATGCCGCTCCTTGAACGAGATCCCATAGAGCTGGTGCGCCGCATAGAACACCCCATTCTCCAGCACGTTGTTCAACTCGAAATAAGGCCGCGTCTCCGACTCGTCCAGATCGTACTTGGCCTTGCGCACCTGCTCGGCATAGTAGTTCCAGTCCCAGGGCTGCACCTTGAAGCCTGCCTGCTGCCGGTCAATCGCTGCCTGGATCTCGGCCGCTTCAGACGCCGCCTTGGCCGTGGCCATCGGCACCAGCGCGTGCAAGAAAGCGAGCGCCGCGTCCGGAGTCTTCGCCATCTGGTCTTCTAGCTTCCATGCCGCGAAGCTCGGATACCCGAGCAGCTTCGCCTTCTGCGCGCGCAGTTGCGCCAGGCGCGCGATCGTGTCCCGCGTGTCATCGCCGCCCGCTCGTTCTGCGCGCGTCCAAGAAGCTTCAAACAGCGCCTGGCGCGTCGCGCGACTGGTCAGGCTCTCCAGCGCCGGCTGCTGCGTCGTATTCTGCAGCACCAGCGCCCATCCCTCGACCTTGCGGCTCCTCGCGGCGTCGGCGGCAGCCGCTATCTGCGCGTCACTCAGCCCGGCCAGCGCCGCCTTGTCAGGGCTCACCAGCGCTGCATCCTTGGTCGCCTTCAGCAGCGTCGTGCTAAAGGCGTTCGACAGCGTAGACGCCTCCTCGTTCAGCTTCTTGAGCTCTCGCTTGTCCTGCTCTGACAGGTTGGCGCCCGCATGCACAAACGCGTCGTAGTACACCTCCACCAGCCGCGTGGCTTCAGGGTCGAGATGGAGCGACGCCCGCTGCTCGTAGACCGCGCGCAACCGCGTAAACAAGCGCGCGTCCAGGTAGATCGCATCTTCGTGCGCAGCCAGCTTCGGCGCCTCTCGCTTCTCGGTCTCCTGCAGTCTTGGGTTGGTGTCGGCCCCGGTCACCCCCCGAAACGTAGCCAGCACCCGGTCCAGCAGCTGCCCGGTCTTCTCCATCGCTACCAGCGTGTTCTCAAACGTAGGCGGCGCCGGGGTCGTTGCAATCGCCTCCATCTCCCGGCGCTGCGCGGCCATGCCTGCCTCGATCGCCGGCTGGTAATCGTCATCTTTCACCTTGTCAAAAGGAGGAGCATGAAAAGGCAGCGTGCTCGGCGCATAAAAAGGATTCGCCGGCCCGAAGCTGGACTCGCCTTCTGCCGCCCTCAAAGGGTCGTTGGCCAGCACCAGTGCCCCCGCGATCATCACCGCTCCCAGACGCATCTTCTTCCTTGCTGCCCTGCTGCGACCCTGTTCTGTCATGCGCGCGCCACTCCTTGAGCCTTGCCAAGTCCTGGCTCCAGACACGGAACCGTCATAGTAGCGAATCGTATCAAAGAAAGAACTATCCACAGCGGGCTCCATGCGGCGCCTGCGTGCGCAGTAGGATGCGCCTGAGCCGATGGTTATCCCGCCATTTGCTCCCATCATCACGGTATGGCGCACGTAGAAGGAATTGCTCTAGAATGAACGAGAAATGCAATTTGCAGAAATCCTGCCCTTCCTACACGCTGAGATCGATCGTCTTCAAAAAGCTCGTGACCTACTCGCGTACGTGCCGCCCTCCGGTAAGTCGCCGCGGCTCGCAGTAGAGCCGGCCTTCAACCCACTTTCATCCGAAGGGAAGCCCGCCAGGCCGGCGGATGCCGTTGCCGAACTTAGTGTCTCCGCGGCTCCCGCTGGCACAGCAGACTCCACCGCTGGTGCCGCGCCGTCGGAAGACCACCCGGTCCAGCACATGCGGTACAAGCCGCGTCGCGAGCGGCAAGCCACGCGCACCCACAGGCCCAGCCCCGCGCAGGCGTCGCAGCCAGACTCGGCGCTTCGCTCTGCCGTGCCCGCCGGTCCGGTCGTGGTCTCAGCAGAGGAGGCGCGCAAGGCACAAGCCACCCGCGTCGTGCCCGCCCCCGCCGACCCAGGTCAGTTCTTCGGCTGGCGTGAGCGTGCAGGCGAGGTTCGCGCGGCCGAGGCCCTGCTGCAGCGCTGGATCGACGGAGCACCTGCGGAGTAAACAGGCCTTTTGCGCTCGCGAGAGAGCCGGGCAGCTCCCCGGCTCCTCGCCCGTCAGGAGTACGAGCCGGCAGCCTCGAGAGCTGTACCACGAAAGCGGTCAAGCGCGTCCCGTGTCACCTGGTAGCACTCGCAGGCCACGTCCTCCAGCGCTGCGCGATTCAGGATGTGCACTTGCCCGCGGCTGTAGTGGATGATCCCGGCCCGCTGCAACTCGCCCGCCACCTGGGTTACCGTCGATCGGCGCGACCCCAGCATCTGCCCCAGAAACTCCTGCGTCAGCCCGAGCTTCGGGTCGTCAACCCGGTCCGCCACCATCAGCAGCCATCGCGCAAAACGCTCCTGCACCTCGTGCAGCCGGTTGCAGGCAGCCACCTGCGCCAGCACCAGCGCCTGGTACTGCACATAGCCCAGCACCGGCCGAAGCAGCTGCTCATTCCCAAACAACTGCTGTTGAAAGTGGCCGAACCGCATCCTTAGTCCGGTGCCGGCTATCTGCATAAAGCAGGTCGTCTGCAGCAGCGCCGGCCCCAGCAGGTGCAGCGCCTCGGCCACTCCTTCGTAGCCCACCAGGCCCACTTCAACGACCTCGCCATTGCGCATGCTGGTGACCACCGACGCCATTCCGGAGGTCATGAAGTGAACATGATCCGGCATTCGCTCGGGCTCATAGAGCACGGTCCGTACGGGCAGCGCTACGGGTTCCAGGCCTCGCATCAACGCAGTTTTCACCGCGAGCGGCAACATCGAAAGAATCTGGTTTGTAGGCACCTCGTTCATAGCAGCCTCCTTCGCGTAGATCGCAAGGAATAGCCGACCTGAGGGGCCAGAGCGGAAAGCAAGCTTCCTGTTGAACATTCACAGCTTACTCTCGTTTTAGTCCCCTACCCGACAAAGTTATGCCCGGTACCAAACCAACGGACGCCGAAAAGCGTAGCAAATGAAGGAACTTACGGCCGCATGCCCAAACCCCGGAGCTTGCTGCCTACGCCGCCGAGCTGCTCAACGCCTCCACCTTGAGCGTCGCCTGCATGGCATGCTCCTGTCCCGCTTCAAGCCAGACGGCATCGCTCCGCATGTTCGCTGCCTCTACGCACACCATCCTCTGCCATGCCTCGTCCCCTAGGTCCGCCAGCGCGCCCGCGCCTTCCTTCCACGGATTCCAGGCCACCGTGGTCCGCGCATTCTCCTTCTCAGTCGTAATCTGGCGACCCAGCACGGGGTCCTTAACCGCCAGCGCATGCTCCGTCCCCAGGTAGGCGTTGTCGGTCTGCCTGGTAAAGGCGATCTCCCCCTCCTGCGTCTTCTCCCGGTTGCCGTCCATGTTGTCCAGGTAGGGCTGGCCCTCCAGCCCAGCCACAGTCACCATCGTCGCGTCGCCCACCCGGTGATAGGTGTGCAGCGCCTCTTCAAAACGCCACGGCGTGCTGCCCGTGTTCGTCACCGTCAGCCGCAGCCCCAGCGCCGCGCCCACCGCAATGCGATGCTCCAGCCGGAACTCGTACGGCCACCACTTGCGCGTCGACGCATCGCTCGCCGTCGCCAGCGTGAGGACCACCTCGCCCGCCTCATACGCCATCCCTTCCAGCCGCCATGCGCGCGTGCGCACAAAGCCGTGAGCCGGCGCCGCGGGGTCGTCTGCCTTGTCGCGAAACCACGGAAAACATACCGGGATACCGCCCCGTATCGCCCGCCCGTCTTCCCACCGGGATCGCTCGCTCAGAAACAGCACCTCCTCCGCGCCCGCTGGCCGCCAGGAGGTCACCTGCGCCCCGTGCAGGTACACCTCTGCCGAGGCCTCCGGCGCCGTGACTACAATCTTCGCCAGCCCGCCTTCTCCGTCCACGATCTCTGCCACGCCCGCGAGATCAAAGCGGTGTTTCCACTCGGCAACCTGTGCGTCCATGCACCCCCCTTGCGGCCGTGCCTTCGCCTCCGGCCGTACACCTTTATGCGTGGGATGCGCCGACCCCGCAGGACTTCAGCCGAGCACACCTGCCAGCGCCGCAGCACATGCCTCCGGCAGCAGCCTGCGCTTCAACTCCCGGTCCACCACGATGTGCGTCGTCGTTGCCTCGGCCAGCAAGGCTCCTTCGCCGCTCTCATCGGCCTCGTCGCCGGGCGCCCGGCGCAGCCGGTAGCCACACTTCAGGATCGACCCTCGCACCGCCAGCACCCTGGTCTCCATCTCCAGCAGGTCGTCATACCGGGCGGGCGCGCGGTAGCGGCAACTCACCTCCACCACCGGCAGCACGCATCCCTCTTCCGCCTCCAGCCGCTGGTAGGTAAAGCCAAGCTCCCGCATCATCTCCACCCGGCCCACCTCCATCCACACCAGGTAGTTGGCGTGATACACCACGCCCATCTGGTCCGTCTCCGCATAGCGCACGCGGAAGCGGGTGGTAAACAGGCGCGGCCCCTTCATGCCTCTGCCCGTCTCGCCGGCGTCGCCGGCCCATGCCCAAGAACCAGCACCAGGTAAATGCTCACCAGCACGATCGCCGCACCCGCCAGCATGCGCAGCGTCACCGGCTCACCCGCCACAAAGTAGCCCAGCACTACCGCCACCACCGGGTTGACATACCCGTAGCTCGACACGCGCGTCGCCGGCATGTGCCCCAGCAGCCACAGGTACGCCGTAAATCCCATCAGGGATCCGCACACGATCAGGTACGCCATCGCGCCGGCCGCTCGCAGCGAGATATGTGGCCACGGGTGCAGCTCGCCCGTCGCCGCCGAGAGCACCAGCAGCACCGCGCCGCCCAGCAACATGGCCGCGCCCGCATTCAGAGCCTTCGAGCGTGGCAGCGGCAGCATGCGATTGAGCACCGAGCCGGCCGCAAAGCTCGTCCCGCCTGCGAGGATCGCGAGGCAGGCTTTTACGTTCACCTGCTGGTGCTGCGTCGGACAAAGCAGCACAGCCGTGCCGATGAAGCCCAGCAGGATAGCCAGCAGCAGACGCCCCCGCACCGGCTGCTGCCGGAAGACAAACATCTCGAGCACCACCGTGGTCAGCGGCATCGTCGCCATCAGCACCGCGGCCATGCCCGACGGCACGTACTTCTCCGCCCAGAACAGAGCCCCGTAATCGATCACGAACATCAGCAGCGCGATCAAGCCCAGGCTGCGCCACTCTGTCTTCTCCGGCGCGGGCGTGCCGCGCAGCCGCATGAATCCATACAGCAGCACGCCCGCAGTCAGGAAGCGCGACCCCGCTGCGAAGAGTGGCGGCAGCTCCTCCACCGCGACCCGGATGGCCAGAAACGTCGTGCCCCACAGGATGTAGATCGCAAAGAAGGCGATGCCCAGCGCGCCCTTTGAGGGCCTGACCGCTCCCGCTTGCGCCGCATGGTTCACCAGGGTCTTTGCCATCTCTTCCGCCTGCTCCGGGCCTCTACTCCTGCAGCAGTAGAATACCCGGACCGGCCGTCCCCCTCCGTCCGCGCGCAGCATGGAAGCAGAAGCCTGCCTGCCTGCTGACACATGGGCAAGCTCGGATTATCTTGAGAGCTATGGAAGCTGGAAACGAAGCAGACGCGGGCTCGCTCGCCGCGCGCATGGACAGGCTTGCGCAGGTCGCGGTACAGGTGGGGCTGGGCCTCGGTGCTCAGGGCGACATAGAGAAGGGACAGGAGCTCCTCGTCACCGCGCCGCTTGAGGCGCTGCCCCTGGTGCGCCGCGTCACCGAGCATGCCTACCGCGCCGGAGCCGTGCTCGTCACCACCATGTTTGTCGACGACCACGCGACCCTCGCGCGCTACCGGTATGCGCGCGATCCGAGTTTCGATCGCGCCGCCAACTGGCTGCACGAAGGCATCGCAGACGCCTATCGCACCGGGGCCGCGCGGCTGGGCATTACCGGCGGCGATCCCGCCCTGCTCGCCGAGCAGGACCCCAAAAAGGTCTCCCGCGCCAACCTCGCCGCGTCCAAAGCCAGCCGTCCCGCCATGGAGCTCATCACCCGCCACGAGATCAACTGGTCCATCCTGGCCGCGGCCACCCCCGCCTGGGCCCGCGTCGTCTTCCCCGGCCAGCCTGAAGCGGTCGCCGTCGACCGCCTGTGGGACGCCATCTTCGCCGCCTCCCGCATCGACTCCCCCGACCCCGTCGCCGCGTGGAAAGAGCACAGCGCCAGCCTGCAGCAAAGGGCTGCCTGGCTCAACGCCAAGCGATACCATGCGCTGCACTACCGCGGCCCCGGCACCGACCTCACCATCGGCCTCTCCGACGGCCACCTGTGGCTCGGTGGCGGCACCGTAGCCGGCAACGGCATCGCCTGCCTGCCCAATATCCCCACCGAAGAAGTCTTCACCACCCCCCACCGGGACCGCGCCGACGGCATCGTCACCAGCACCAAGCCGCTCAGCTACCAGGGAACGCTCATCGAAGAGATCGCGGTACGCTTCGCCGGGGGCAGGGTTGTTGAGGCGCATGCCAGGACAGGCCAGCTGGTGCTCGACCGTATGCTCGATTCGGATGAAGGCGCCCGCCGCCTGGGAGAGGTGGCGCTCGTGCCGCACTCCTCGCCCATCTCCGCCAGCGGCCTCCTGTTTTCAAACACGCTCTTTGACGAGAACGCCGCCTCCCACATCGCCATGGGCCAGTCCTACAGCTCATGCCTCCAGGGTGGCGACACCATGACCGCCGAAGAGCTGGCCCGGCGCGGCGCCAACGAAAGCCTCATCCACGTGGACTGGATGATCGGCTCCAGCCTGATCGACATCGACGGAGTTACAACAGGCGGAGAGCGGGAGCCGCTCATGCGCCACGGCGAGTGGGTCTGACCCGCCCGCCTCTGGATCCCGGCCCCGGGCCGCTGGCGCGAGCGTACTTTCGTATCTACCGCTGTTACAACGAGCTGCCCACCGTCTTCGCGGAAACCCGCACCTCTAGCTCGACGCCAGCTCCCGCGCCCGCGCCGTCGCCCGCATCACCGCCTTGATCAGCGTCACCCGGAGCCCGCCCTCTTCAAGCTCCAGAATGCCGTCGATCGTGCACCCCGCCGGCGTCGTCACGGCATCCTTCAGCAGCGCCGGGTGGTAGCCCGTGTCGAGCACCATCTTGGCCGCCCCAAAGGTCGTCTGCGCTGCCAGCAGCGTTGCTACATCCCGCGGCAGGCCCACCTTCACGCCCGCCTCCGCCAGCGACTCCAGGATGATGTAAATGAAGGCGGGCCCGCTCGCCGAGAGCCCCGTCACCGCGTCCATGTGTTTCTCATCCACCGTCACCGTGCGACCCACCGTCTCAAAGACGCGAATGGCCTGCTCCATCTGCACCTCTGACACGTAGCGCCCGCGGCACAGTCCCGCAATCCCCGCTCCCAGCAGCGAGGGCGTATTCGGCATCGCCCGCACCACCGCCAGCTCCGCCCCCGCGGCCTCTTCAATCGCCCCAGTCTTCACCGAAGCAGCCACCGAGATCAGCATCTTCGAGGCGTTCAGCCCCGGCGCAATCGTGCGCACCAGCTCCAGTATCTGGAACGGTTTGACCGCGATCAGCAGGATGTCCGCCGCAGCCGCAGCAGCCGCGTTGTCCGTCGTCACCTCGATCCCCCACTGCGTCGACAGCACCGTCGCGCGTTCCTGGTGCGCGACCGTCGCCGTGATCTGCTCCGGCGCAAACAGCCTCTGCTTCAGAAAGGCCTGCAGCAAAATCCCGCCCATCTTGCCCGCACCCAGAACCGCAATCCGCGGACCGCTCCCGTTACCGCTCGCGGAGCTACTCCCGCCCGCCGTCGCCTGCTCGTCGAGGTCAGCCATCCCTACTTCCCTGCTTTCTTGTAAGCGATCCACTTGTTTACCCGCTCTTCCACCAGGTCCAGCGGCATGGCGCCCGAATCCAGCACCTCGTCGTGGAAGCTCCGATAGTCAAACTGCGGCCCCAGCGCCTGCTGCGCCTTCGCCCGCAGCTGCAGCAGCTTCAACTGGCCCGCCTTGTAGCTCAGCGCCTGCGCCGGCCAGCCGATATACCGGTCCGTTTCGGACTGGATCGTCGGCTCGTCCAGCCCGCTGTGCGCATGGAAATAATCCACCACCTGTTCGCGTGACCAGTGCTTCGCGTGTACCCCCGTGTCCACCACCAGCCGGATCGACCGCCACATGTCTGCCTCCAGCCGCCCAAAGTTCGAGTAGGGGTCCTGGTAGAAGCCCATGTCCTTTGCCAGCCGTTCCGAGTAGAGCGCCCACCCTTCGACAAACGCGTTGTACTCCCCGTAGCTGCGGAAGGCAGGCAGCCCCTCCAGCTCGTGCGCAATGGATATCTGCAAGTGATGGCCGGGTATCCCCTCGTGGTAGGCAATCGCTTCCACGTTCGGCAGCAGCCGGTGCGCGTAGTCATCCTTGTTCACCGCCACCTTGCCCGGCCGCGAGCCATCGGCCGTGCCCGGCTCATAGTAGGCCGGCGGCTGCTCCTTGGCGATGTAGGCCGGTACCACGTCGGTGACCAGCGGCGCCTTGGGCAGGCGTCCGAAATACTGCGGAAGCCGAGGGCGCATCTGGTCGATGTAGTGCTGGTAGGCGGCGACCACCGCATCGCCTGAGGCAGGGTGTTGCCGCGGATCGGCCAGGATCGCAGCCCGCAGGGCGGCAATGGTCGGGAAGCCCAGCTGCTTCGCAATGCTCAGCATTTCCGCTTCGTCCCGCGCTACCTCTTCCAGGCCCACCTGGTAGATCTGCTCCGGGGTCAGATCAGTCGTGGTCTGCTGCTTGACCAGGAAGCGGTAGTAGGCCTGCCCATCGACAAGCGACCACAGGCCCGGGTCGGCCCGACCGGCAGGCACATACTGCGACTCGAGATAGCGCGCGAAACGGCCATACGCGGGCAGCACCTGCCGGGTGATCGCAGCCAGTGTCTCGGTGCGCAGCCGCGCCTGCTCCTCCGCAGGAATGCTCGCCGGGAGCTTTGCCAGAGGCCGCGCAAAGGGACTGTCGTCCGGCCTCTGCGTAGCCAGCGTTCTGGTCTGCACTAGCACCTTTTCGAGCAGG